>JBDQNA010000058.1:0-7147 GCA_040261965.1 Flavobacteriaceae bacterium | reverse complement strand
CTACATCACCAAAAAAGTGGCTGATAAACTCCAGTCCATTTTTAAAAGTGACAGGGAGAATCTAGAGAAAAAGTGGAACGACATTAAAGTTGTTATTGAATATGGGATGCTTTCAGAAGACAAGTTCTTTGATAAGGCAAAAAGCTTTAATCTTTTTCCAACCACAGCAGGCACTTATTTGACCTTTGACGAATTAAAAGCGCAAACTAAGGATACGCAGACTGACAAAGATGGCAAGCTAATTCAACTCTATGCTGCCAATACTGACGAACAACACGCCTATATTGAGGCAGCAAAAGCCAAAGGGTATACCGTCCTATTGCTTGACTCACCCATTGTAGGGCATTTATTGCAAAAATTAGAACAAGAAGATGACAAACTCGGATTTGTACGTGTCGACAGCGACCATATAGACAAGCTTATTGTTAAAGACGAACCGCAATTATCTAAGCTTTCTGACGAACAAAAAGAAACGCTTAAGCCCATGATTGAAAACGTGGTGCCTAAAGAGCAGTATACGGTTCAATTAGAGGCTATGGACAGCGAAGCTGCACCTTTTATGATTACACAACCTGAGTTTATGCGTCGTATGAAAGAAATGCAACAAACAGGTGGCGGTGGCGGCATGTTTGGCGGTGGATTCCCTGACATGTATCAGTTGGCAGTCAACGTAAACCACCCATTGGTAAGTCAGATTTTGGAAACCAAAACCAAAAAGAAACAAGAACGTCTGATAAAACAATCATTGGATTTGGCACGGTTATCACAATCGCTACTAAAAGGCGAAGAGCTTACAGCCTTTATCAAGCGGAGTTTTGACATGATAAAGTAACATCTTTGGGCACTTCGATAAAAGCAGTGACCTTGCACATACGTGGTGCCCTGAGCATTACCTAAGGGCACGGAATTATAATCCCTCGCTTTCATAAGTTGAGGGATTTTTTTTATTTTCACTAAAAATAACCTACCATGCTCTTTTTCTGGCGTACACTAATTTCCTTCTGGCGCGACCCAGCCTATAGAAGTCTACTCTTTGCTACTAATTTCTTTCTTGCTTTAGGTACTGTTGCTTATCGCTTTTTAGAGGATTGGTCATGGTTAGATTCCCTTTATTTTTCAGTGATTACCCTCACTACCATTGGCTACGGCGATTTTTCACCTAAGACCAATTTGGGTAAGCTTTTTACGATGGGATATATCATTATTGGTGTATCGCTTATTCTGGGGTTTGTCAATACATTATTTTGGCACTACAGAAAGGAAACCATCAAAAAAAGAAATCACAAACACAAAAAATAATGCTTGAGCTGTTTGATGTTTTTGCACCTGAGCTTCCTGATGCAACGATAAAATATTATCCAAACTTTCTCAATACAAAAGAGGCGGATTTGTACTTAAAACAGCTCACTGACGAAACCCCTTGGCGCAATGACCCCATAACCGTATTTGGCAAAACCTATCCACAGCCGCGTATGACTTCGCTACACGGACATACCCCTGACTCTTACAGTTACTCTGGTATTATGATGCAACCGAATCCCATGAGCAGGCCTCTTCTGGACATTGAGCAAAAACTACAAGATTTTACTAAAGAACCATTCACCACGGTATTATTAAACCTGTATCGAGATGGAAAAGATAGCAACGGATGGCATGCAGACAATGAAAAAGAATTGGGTGTAAATCCGGTAATTGCTTCGGTTAGTCTTGGCGCTTCTAGATATTTTCATTTAAAGCATAACAGTGACAAATCCCAAAGACTAAAATTGGAACTAACACATGGAAGTCTATTGCTGATGGAAGGTACCACGCAACATTTCTGGAAACATCAAATTGCAAAAACAGCAAAAAAAGTGGCTCCACGCATTAATTTAACCTTTAGAAAGGTACTTAAAGTGCATTGAGTTTAGCGATAAGCTCGTTGCCTTTTGTTTCCAAATCAGCAACGATAGCACGGTAGTGTGTACGTTTATTTTCAACTCCCTTTTCATATATGCGGACGCTAAAATTATCAAAAGCAGTGATGGCCTCATCAACTATAGCAGCGGTTTTTGATTTATCAACTTCTGGATTGGCTTTTTCTAAGTCCATTGCCATTTCGATGATTTCTCCAAGTACGTAATTTATATCTTTTTTAAGGTCGCGGATGTTTGCCATAGTATTGGTTTTTAGTTAGGTCCAGAAAATTGGACAAAATTTCTTGGTGTTTCATATAGGGTTACAGATAGCTCATGTGCAGCTGAAATGTGAGGTCTCAATTTATCCCATATCACTACGGCCATATTTTCGGCAGTAGGTATACGTGTTGCAAATTCAGGGACTTGTTCGTTTAGATTTTTATGGTCAAAGGCATCTTCAATGTGCGCTTTTATTAAATCTTTTAAAACCTTCATGTCCATGACATAGCCTGTTTCTGGGTCAATATCACCAGACACAGAAACTATAAGCTCATAGTTATGTCCGTGGTAATACGGGTTGCTGCACTTATCGAAAATCTCTTCGTTTTTAGCATCACTCCAGTCTTTCCTGTATAGGCGGTGGGCGGCATTAAAGTGCGCCTTACGGCTTACGGTTACTTTATTCATTTCAATTTAATTTGTTCATAGAACTGCTCAAAGATAATAATAAACCAAACGGTATAATTTTCGGGGTGTTTTTGAATATCGTCCCGTACGGCGTCAACAGCCATCCATTTCCAATTGGCTACCTCTTCTAGGTTAATATCGGGTGTCTCGTTGAAGTGTCCGATCATAATGTGATCAAGCTCGTGTTCGGTAAGACCATTATCAAAAGGTGCTTTGTAAATAAAAGAGGTTACCTCACGAAGCTCGGCAACAAAACCCATTTCTTCTTGAAGGCGCCGCTTACCAGCTGCAATATTGGTTTCGCCATAACGCTGATGACTACAGCATGTATTGGTCCACAAGCCAGGTGAATGATATTTATGAAGTGCACGTTGCTGGAGCATTAATTCACCATTATCATTTAGTATAAATACGGAAAAAGCGCGGTGTAGTACACCTCTTTCATGGGCTTCCATCTTTGGCATCAAACCCAGAGGTTTATCATTAACATCTACTAAAACTACCTGTTCTTCCATATAAAATTTAAAAGTACAAAAAATGCAAAGGTAAGCGGTAGTTTATTAAATGAACGTATTTTTACGCCTATGAGTTTTTTGGAAGAAATTGCACGTAGACGTACCTTTGGTATTATCTCCCACCCGGATGCCGGCAAAACAACCCTTACAGAAAAGTTACTCCTTTTTGGAGGTGCGATTCAAGAAGCTGGTGCGGTAAAATCCAACAAAATAAAAAAAGGGGCTACTAGTGACTTTATGGAAATTGAGCGTCAACGGGGTATTTCTGTGGCTACTTCTGTTTTGGCTTTTTTATATAAAGACAAAAAAATAAACATCCTTGACACACCTGGTCATAAAGATTTTGCCGAAGACACCTACCGTACCCTAACGGCTGTTGACAGTGTTATTGTAGTTATAGATGTAGCCAAGGGTGTAGAGGCACAAACGGAAAAGTTGGTCGAGGTATGTCGGATGCGAAACATTCCCATTATCGTATTCATTAATAAATTAGACAGAGAAGGGAAAGACGCTTTTGATCTACTGGATGATGTAGAACAAAAACTAGGGCTTACAACTGTACCGCTTAGTTTTCCCATTGGTATGGGCTATGATTTTCAAGGAATATACAATCTATGGAACGACAACATACGCTTGTTTGAAGCAGAACAAAAAACCACGATCAGTCAGAGCAATCTTATAGAAAACATAAACGATCCAACGCTAGAAAGGGCTATTGGCGCAAATGCTAAAGAAACCCTAGAGGAAGAATTAGAATTGGCACGAGAAGTATATCCTAGCTTTGATCGCGAAGCCTATTTGGCAGGAATGCAGCACCCCGTATTCTTTGGATCTGCGCTGAACAATTTTGGTGTACAAGAATTATTAGATTGCTTTGTAGAAATAGCCCCTTCTCCTCTAGCGAAAGCCAGTGAAGAACGTATTATTGCTCCCGATGAAAAAGATTTTACAGGATTTGTGTTTAAAATTCACGCCAATATGGATCCAAAACATAGGGATCGTTTGGCCTTTATCAAAATTGTATCAGGCACCTTTGCGCGGAATGTACCCTACTTGCATGTACGTCATAATAAAAAATTGAAATTTAGCAGCCCCAACGCATTTTTTGCTGACAAAAAAGAAATCGTAGACATCTCATACCCGGGAGATATAGTGGGACTTCATGATACGGGCAACTTTAAAATTGGAGACACACTTACTTCAGGAGAGCTGGTACACTTTAGAGGAATTCCGAGTTTTTCGCCAGAACATTTTAGGTATATCAATAACGCAGATCCCATGAAGGCCAAGCAGCTCAACAAAGGGATCGATCAGTTAATGGACGAAGGAGTTGCCCAATTATTCACCCTGGAACTCAATGGGCGTAAGATTGTGGGTACCGTAGGTGCATTGCAGTTTGATGTCATTCAATACCGACTTGAGCACGAATACGGGGCCAGTTGTACATACGAAAATCTCAATGTGTACAAGGCTTGTTGGGTAGAAGTAAAAGAAGGCGGCGAAACTGATTTTGCTGGATTTAAGCAAACAAAATCGAAGTTTTTGGCCAAGGACAAACAAGGTCAGTTGGTCTTTTTGGCAGACTCGGCCTTTTCATTACAGATGACCCAAAGCAAATACCCTAGGATAAGCTTCCACGCCACTTCTGAATTTTAGACATGAAGCTCAACAGCAGCGGTCTTTCAGGTTAAAATTACAAGACTTATGTGCGCTTACAAATTGTTTAATTAAATTAGAAAATTATCTGTTCTAAAATAAATTAAATGAGTAAAATACATAAGTTATCAATTATAATTCCAGCATTTAATGAAGCTAATACAATACGCCAAATTTTAAGTAAGGTTAAAGATGCACAATTACAAGACGGTGTATTAAAAGAAGTGATCGTAGTTGATGACTTTTCTACTGATGATACTGCGGATGTTGTAAGCCAGTTTCAGTTAGATAACAAAGATTTATCTTTAATGTACTTGAAACATTCTCACAATATGGGAAAAGGGGCGGCAATCCATACAGGCATTAAAGAATCATCAGGGGATTTTATTATTAATCAAGATGCGGATTTAGAGTACGATCCAAACGAATACCACTTATTACTACAGCCAATTCTTGACGGCTATGCTGATGTTGTGTATGGCAGTCGTTTTGTTGGAGGGAGACCCCATCGTATGTTATTTTTCTTTCATTCAATTGGCAATCATATTCTTACTTTTTTATCTAATGTGTTTTCAAATCTAAACCTTTCGGACATGGAAACTTGTTACAAATTATTTAAGGCTGATATCATTAAACAACTGAACCTAAAAGAGTGTCGCTTTGGCTTTGAACCAGAAGTAACTGCAAAAATATCAAGGATTAAAGATATTCGAATATACGAAGTGGGTGTATCCTATTATGGACGCACCTACAAGGAAGGTAAAAAAATTGGATGGAAAGACGGTTTAAGGGCTATTTATTGTATAATAAAATATGGTTTGTTAAAATTATAGACTATGAAAAAACATACATCTTTTAAAAATCCATTTATAGTTTTCTCTCCTTTTTTACTATTGTTTGTAGTACTGGTATTAAAACTTCACTCAGATGAAATGATTGGAGATGAGGGTGGATATATACAGTTTGCTCAAAATCTTCTCCAAGGATTTTATTCCCCTCCAGCCCCAGATATTGATTTATGGTGGGGACCTGGGTACCCCCTTTTATTGACTCCTTTTATTGCAATGGGATTGCCTTTGGTATTTATAACCTTAACAAATGCTGTTCTACAATATCTATCCATTGTTATACTATTTAAAGCCATTTCACAACTTGTAGATTTCTCAAAAGCAATGGCATTTAGTCTGCTATGGGGACTTTGCTACAGTATTTACCCATTTATGGCTAGAATCCTCACAGAAACTTTAAGTAGTTTTTTAATTACACTATTTGTCTATTTTACGATAAAAGCCTTTAAAGAAGGAACAAATAAGGAGCTTTATCTAGCAGGTTTTACATTAGGATATTTAGCATTAACAAAAGTGATGTTTGGCTATGTAATGTTATTTTTATTATTGTGGAGCTTCTTAATGTGGCTAAAGAACACTAGGGCTATTGAATATCGTAAAAGTATTGTGATAATTTTAATTGGGTTTTTAACTGCTTCACCTTATCTAATATATACATACAAGCTTACGGACAGGTTTTTTTATTGGGGTAATTCTGGGGGTATGTCACTCTATTGGATGAGCAATACCAATGACAATGAGTATGGGAATTGGGATAATGAAAATTTTGATGCCCTAAAAGACCTAGGGGGCGGAAATACCAAACTTTTAAAACAAAATCATCAAGAAAATTTTGAATATATATTACAATTTAAGGGAGTTGAGAAAGATGATGCTTATAAAGAAATTGCAATCCAAAACATCAAGTCACATCCAAAAAAATACATCAAAAACATTTATGCAAACATCAGTAGGATGATTTTTGGATTTCCATACCACTATGCTCATCAAATTCCCCTTATTAAAGTATGGTACTTTGCTATTTTGTTTTCTTTAACAATATACAGCATTGTTTTGACCATTATTAATTGGAACAAACTGGTCTATAGCCTGCGTTTTGTGCTCGTTTTTACATCCATTTACTTAGGAGGAAGTACGTTACTAAGCGCGTATAATCGGCAATTAATAATTATCGTACCCTCGTTGTTATTATGGATTGCATACATCGTAAGCAAATCAATAAAATTTAATATAAAACTAAAAAGGTAAAGTGAAAATCAATCTCATTGAGAAGAGAAATACAGCATATAAAAAAACCTCCATATGGAGGTTTTTTTATATTTAAGCTTCGCCAGTTGGGCCAAAATTAAGTGGTATGGGCGGTTGCTCATAGTCTTTAATTTCGCCATGTGCTCCTTCAAAGCGTTGAACGTTTTCACCAAGTGCTTTCAAAAATCGCTTAGCATGCTGTGGTGTCAAAATAATACGCGAGCGTACTTTAGCTTTTGGCGCACCAGGCATTATATTGATAAAATCTACAACAAACTCAGAAGCGGAATGGTTG
>JBDQNA010000050.1:0-7524 GCA_040261965.1 Flavobacteriaceae bacterium | reverse complement strand
TTTAGTAGCCCGTAGGGGAATCGAACCCCTCTTACCAGGATGAAAACCTGGCGTCCTAGCCGATAGACGAACGGGCCCTTCGGATTAACGAGGTGCAAATTTATATGATACCTAACAAACTTGCAACTTATATTTTGATTAGTATGCTTTTGCGAACAAAACACGCTGATTTGAAGGTTTTCCAGAGTACACACAACTGCCTTGCTCCCTCTCACCGTCAATTGGGATGCAACGAATGGTTGCCTTAGTGGCTTCTTTGATCGCTAATTCGGTCTCAGAAGTGCCGTCCCAGTGCGCTGAAACAAATCCACCTTTTGAAGCTAAAACTTCCTTAAAAGCATCAAAATCATCAACTTCAGTGATGTGCTTTGTCCTAAAATTCTTTGCACGATCAAACAAAGCACGCTGAATTTCTTCTAGAGTAGATTGGATTTCCCCGACCAATTCAGATTGCGAAACACTCTTTTTGGAAAGGGTATCCCGTCGAGCCAATTCAACCGTGCCGTTTGCAATGTCTCTTGGACCAATACCAATACGAAGCGGAACCCCTTTAAGCTCATATTCATTAAATTTAAATCCAGGTTTGTGGGTATCTCGGTTGTCGAAATGTACACGAATATCTTCTTTCCGTAGGGCTTCCACTATTGGAGCAACTGCTTCAGAGACCGCTTTTTGTTCTTCTTCGCCTCTGTAAATAGGGACAATCACAACTTGATGTGGCGCCAGTGCTGGTGGCAAAACAAGTCCATTGTCATCGCCGTGGGTCATAATAAGGGCACCCATCAATCGTGTAGATACACCCCAAGAAGTAGCCCAGACATGTTCCAACCCACCTTGCTTTGTGGCATATTTTACATCAAATGCTTTGGCGAAATTCTGACCTAAAAAGTGTGAAGTCCCCGCTTGTAAAGCTTTTCCATCTTGCATAAGAGCCTCAATACAATAGGTTTCAACCGCACCGGCAAAGCGTTCTGCTTCAGACTTAACGCCTTGAATAACTGGAATAGCCATATGCTGCTCCACAAAATCAGCGTATACCTGATTCATCTGTTTTGCCTCTGCTAGTGCTTCTGCTTCGGTAGCATGGGCAGTGTGCCCCTCTTGCCACAAAAACTCTGCCGTTCGCAAGAATAACCTAGTACGCATTTCCCAACGAACCACATTGGCCCATTGATTGAGCAATATAGGCAAGTCACGATAGGATTGAATCCAATTCTTATATGTATTCCATATAATGGCCTCGCTCGTGGGGCGCACAATAAGTTCCTCTTCTAGTTTTGCCTTAGGGTCGACACGAAGTTTTCCAGGCTTGTCTGGGTCATTTTCAAGGCGATAGTGCGTTACTACGGCGCATTCTTTGGCAAAACCCTCAGCGTTTTGCTCTTCTGCTTCAAACAGGCTCTTAGGAACAAACAAGGGAAAGTAGGCATTGCTATGTCCGGTTTCTTTGAATTTTTTATCTAATATGGCTTGCATACGCTCCCAAATCGCATAGCCGTATGGCTTTATGACCATACACCCTCTCACAGCGGAAGTTTCTGCCAAATCGGCTTTTACAACGAGTTCGTTATACCATTTTGAATAGTCCTCAGCCCGTGTTGTTAAATGTTTACCCATAAGTTTGGCACAACTTTTGATTTTTTGATTAGTTGTAGTGCAAAACTACTTAAATTTGAGTGTTAAATTAAACTTTGTGTCATGCGTACTTTTAATCCACCTAGCTTAAACAGAAGTTCTGTTCCTTTTTTATTCATTGTATTGACACTATTTCTAGCCGGATGTAGTGGTTACCAGTCTGTTTCTTACTACGGGGATGGTATTTATGACGATGAAGTTCTACAGCAGCCCAGACAGGTTGCAGCTCCCGCAACTAACAACAACCAGCAAAAAAACGGTACCTATTACAAGAGTTATTTTGCAGATAAAGCATCTCAAGGTATTCAAGACGATTATATGTTCACAGATGCTGATCAATATCAAGATGCAACACCACAACAAAACAGTGCTGGGAACTACCAATCACATGGCTCATGGGGAGACCAAGTAGATAGAATTAACATTAACGTAATTTACAACCGACCCTTTGGCTGGAATTGGTATTATGCACCGTTTAATTATGGGCGTGCCTCTTTTTGGGGATATAATTACCATCCTTGGTATTTTACATTTAACCATCATCCTTTTTACAATCCCTACCGATGGGGTTATAGAAATCCGTATTACGGGTCTTACTGGAATAATTGGGGACACAACGACCCCTACTACAGGCCAGGTGTAAATCAAGGCTATGCACCCGTTCGATACAGCAGACTGAATGGCAGTAGAGGGTTGTCAAAAACAAACCTTACTAACAGAACCAATAGCAACGCAAACAATCGAGCAGGTGTTTCCAACAACAATACCCAACGACGCACCAACACACGAGGCACTACAACAACAAGACGTGTTTCGGGTAACAACAATAGTACACAGCGTTATAATGACTCAGACAACAGTACAAATTCAAGTCAAAACAAGAGAACGACGAGAAGGTATAGTACAGAAAGAACTACATCGTCAAACAACTCGAGCTACAGAAGCTCCTCCTCTTCTTCGAACTCAAGCTACAGAAGGTCAACGCCTAGTAGCTCAACAAGATCAACTTCAAGTAGCTCCTCTCGAAGTTCTGGTTCATCAAGAAGAAGATAAGTTAATGTTGAGGTTGAATATATTTTTGTAGAATTTAAAAAATAAAGAAATGAAAAAGATAAGGTTATTTGCGTTGGTTTTTAGTACCCTATTAGGCAGCAACATGATGCTGGGACAATCTGTTAGCGAGGTTGTGAGGTATGGCTTTGAACAACTAAACGGTTCGGCGCGCTATCAAGCCATGGGCGGTGCCTTTGGGGCGCTTGGTGGCGATTTGTCGGCTATTGCTAATAACCCCGCTGGATCAAGTGTATTTGCTTTTAATGAAGCTGGTGCTAGCATTGGCATACAGTCGTTTTCGACAGATGCCAACTACCTTGGGGGGAGTAGTAATATTGAAAAATCATCTTTTGACATCAACCAAGCTGGACTTGTGCTCGTACTTACCAACCCTTCTAGTAAATGGGACAAGGTAGCATTTGGTTTCAATACCCAAACCCTTAGCAATTATGACAAAAATCTTTTTGCACAAGGAACAAATTCCAACAGAGGGCTTGAAGATTATTTTTTGCAAAATGCAACTGGCATTCCCTATAACACATTTGATCTTAACAACAATGCTGATGATGAGTACAGCTTTATGGGAAGTAGGTTTGGGTATGCCGCACAGCAGGCTTATATGGGGCTATACACCTATACCATTACCCATGACGACCTTAATAATGCATATATCGCCGATGGCCTTGTTAGGGGTGGCATCAAACAAACTTTTGAATACAACACTTCAGGTCGACAGCAACTCTATAACTTAAACTTTAGTGGTCGTTATATGGAAAAACTCTCGCTTGGACTAAATATTAATTTACATGCTATTGATTATGCTGAGTACAAAGCAACAGAAGATATTTATTTAGACAACGCTAGCAGTTTAAGCCAAGTATTTTTTCAGCAAGACCTCAAAACGTTTGGTACAGGGGTTTCATTTCAGTTTGGTGCCATTTACAAAGCTAATGACGTAATCCGACTTGGATTAAACTACACCAGCCCCACCTATTACGAGCTGGAGGACGAGTTCACTGAAGGCTTGGAAACATATTATTTGGATACAACTAACACAACTCAACGTGCGGCTATATACCCCAACGTTGTAAACTTAAATGGCCCATATAAAATCAAAACTGCGGGTAAAGTTCAAGGGAGTGCAGCGCTTGTTTTGGGTAAAAAAGGACTCTTAAGTGTGGATTACGGCAAGAAAAATTACGGCTCTTCTAGTGTAACGCTGCCCTATGCTGCTGACTCAAATGCCATAAATACCGAAATAAGCACAGTGCTTGACAATGCTGCTTACTTGCGTATTGGTGGTGAGGGGCGCATTGGTGACCTAAGCCTTCGTGCAGGATATTGGCAAGAGGATAGCCCGTATAAAAACAAAGCAATCATGGATGACTTCAGTGGTTTTTCTCTCGGCATGGGTATACGTTTCGGAAGTGGCTCTCTCGATTTGGCCTACACGAAAAGCACCCAAAAATATGCACGACAACTCTACTATACAGGCCTTACAGACAGTGTTAATGTAAATGAAAATGCAGGTCAAGTAGCACTTACCTACAGCGTTCGCTTCTAAAAAGTGTAATTTTTACGAATGTAGTATCTTTGTACTCTTATGAAAGATGCTATGAAATTTGACCGATTGCTCAAAGAAACAATAGAGGATATTCATGATGACCATTTAAGTGGAAACATCAACACGCCATTGCGTGAAGATGCATTTGAGTTATCTGATGAAGAAAAAATAAATAAAATCGAGCAAGACGTTACGCGTATTCTGGAAACGCTTGGTATGGATCTGACTGACGACAGCATGCGAGGCACTCCCAAGCGCGTGGCTAAAATGTTTGTAAACGAGCTTTTTGCCGGACTACACCCAGACAACAAACCCAGTGCTTCAACCTTTGACAACAAATACAAATACGGCGAGATGCTGGTGGAAAAAAACATCACCCTCTACTCTACTTGCGAGCATCATTTGCTTCCTATTGTTGGAAAAGCGCACGTTGCCTATATTTCAAATGGTACGGTGGTGGGCTTGTCAAAAATGAATCGTCTTGTGGATTACTTTGCCAAGCGACCACAAGTTCAAGAACGCCTAACACTGCAAGTTGTTAAGTCGTTACAAGAGGTGCTAAATACCGACGACGTTGCCTGTGTAATTGATGCCAAACACTTATGTGTGAATGCGCGTGGGATTCGCGATATTGATAGCAGTACCGTTACCGCTGAATTTGGCGGTGCCTTTAAAAAACCAGACGTAAAAAAAGAATTTTTGGGTTATCTAAACCTCGACACCTCCTTTTAACGCATGAGCGAAACAACATCAGCGCTGCATATATTTAATTCCCTAAACGGAAAGAAAGAGCCATTCGTACCCATTGAAGACAAACATGTGGGCATGTATGTTTGTGGGCCTACTGTCTACAGCAATGTGCATCTCGGCAATTGCCGCACCTTTATTTCCTTTGATTTGGTGTTTCGATATCTCAAATATTTGGGTTACTCGGTGCGCTATGTGCGTAATATTACCGATGCTGGGCACTTGGAGCACGATGCAGATGAAGGCGAAGATCGCATATCTAAAAAAGCGCGTTTGGAGCAAATAGAACCCATGGAGGTGGTACAGCGCTACACCGTTGACTTTCACAAAACTCTTGCTGCATTTAATACCCTAGCGCCCAATATAGAACCCACAGCAACAGGTCATATTATTGAGCAAATTGAAATTGTTAAAGAAATTATTGCATCTGGATTTGCTTATGAAATTAATGGATCTGTTTATTTTGACGTTGAAAAATTTAATACTTCCGATACCTACGGAGCGCTGAGTGGACGTAAGCTTGAAGACATGATCCACAACACCCGTGCGCTTTCTGGTCAAAGTGAGAAAAAAGCACCACAAGATTTTGCCTTGTGGAAAAAAGCAGAACCGCAGCACATTATGCGCTGGCCCTCCCCTTGGGGCGATGGTTTTCCAGGGTGGCATTTAGAATGTACGGCCATGAGCACCAAATATTTAGGGGATCAGTTTGATATTCATGGAGGAGGTATGGATTTAAAATTCCCACATCATGAGTGCGAAATCGCGCAGGCCAAAGCCATAAATAAAAAAAATCCAGTAAACACCTGGATGCACGCGAATATGCTTACCCTGAATGGCAAAAAAATGGCAAAATCCACAGGAAACAACATATTGCCACATGAGCTTTTTGATGGATCAAATCCATTGCTTTCAAAACCATTCTCCCCAGATGTAGCCAAGTTTTTTATGCTGCAAGCACATTACAGAAGTGTTTTAGATTTAAGTAGCGATGCCCTAGAAGCTGCTGAAAAAGGGTACAACCGCCTCAGTACTGGTATTAAGTTGCTGTCACAGCTTCCGCAAAGCAGCAAAAGCAGCCTAGATATAAGCGAAGTTATTCAAGCATACCATATGGCCATGAATGACGATTTCAATAGCCCTGTATTGATTGCTGAGTTATTTGAAACGGTTAAACTCATCCACCGTGTGAATGATGGAGAAGAAAGTTTGACTGCATTCGATATTGCGCAATTAAGAAAAAGCATTAATGCTTTTGTTTACGATGTGCTGGGACTAACACTTGAGGTCTCAATAAAAGAAGACAATACTTTCTTGGACAAAGCCTTAGAAGTACTCATAGAAATGCGAGATCAAGCTAGGGCTGCCAAAGATTTTGCTACTTCAGACCGCATCCGAGATGCTTTATTAGCAAAAGGAATTCAGCTAAAAGATGGCAAAGAAGGCACCAGCTATACCCTTAAATTATGAGAAAATTACTCATCTTTCCATTTGTAATTCTCATTCGTTTATACCAAACCATTCTTTCACCACTACTGCCTGCAAGCTGCAGGTTTTACCCTACATGTTCGCAGTACAGCTTAGAAGCATTAAAGAAACACGGCCTTTGGAAAGGGGCGCAACTGGCCGTAAAGCGCATCAGTCAATGTCACCCTTGGGGCGGGCAAGGGCACGACCCTGTTCCGGATTAGGACAATATTTAGAGTATATTTAACCAAAATTAAAATTCATGTTAGCACTCAAATTTTTATGGGCACCCGACCCAGTAGCCATCAGCCTTGGCAGCATTAGCATCTACTATTACAGTCTTATGTTTGTCATTGCATTTACATGTGGTTTATATTTAATGAAGTACATGTTTAAAAAAGAAGGCATTTCCGTGGTACACCTAGACCCTTTATTGCTTTATATGGTTGTGGGGACTCTATTAGGGGCACGACTTGGAGAAGTGTTTTTTTACAATTGGGATTATTTTCAAAACAACTTATTGGAAATCATTTTGCCATTCAAGATATCTGAAGAAGGTTGGAAGTTCGTAGGATTTAGAGGTCTTGCGAGCCATGGCGCAGCCATTGGTATTACAACAGCCCTTTATTTGTATATACGGAAGTTCAAATACGCTTCACTATTGTGGTTGTTAGATCGGATTGCTATTACCGTTGCTTTGGGGGGTATATTCATTCGAATTGGAAACTTTTTTAATTCCGAGATTGTCGGGAAGTATACGGGGAGTAACTTTGGAGTTGTTTTTAAAAACAATGGTGAAACGCTTCCAAGACATCCTGTTCAGTTGTATGAATCGCTAGGGTATTTTATTGTGTTTATCATCCTGTTTATGATTTACAAAAACACCCAGAAAAGCAAACAAGAAGGGTTTTTACTAGGTCTATTCTTTGCCCTACTCTTTAGCGTGCGCTTTTTAGCTGAGTTTGTAAAAGAAAGTCAGGGTGGCTTCGGAGAACAGCTTGGGTACTTATCCACTGGACAATGGCTTAGCATACCACTAATCCTTTTGGGAATAGGTC
>JBDQNA010000115.1:0-3730 GCA_040261965.1 Flavobacteriaceae bacterium | reverse complement strand
GTTTTGGGAGAACAGGACCCTTTTTTGCCTTTGAACACTATGGCATTTCACCCGATATCCTTGTCATGGGAAAAGGTATGGGCGGTGGGCTGCCCGTGGGTGCCTTCAGCAGTTCCAAAACCTTGATGACCCTCTTGGAAGACCATCCAAAGTTGGGTCACATCACTACCTTTGGAGGAAATCCAGTCATTGCTGCAGCCTGTCGAGCTACGTTGGATACCATTCTCAATAGCAATTTAATAGCAGCGACACTTGAGAAAGAAAAACTGTTTCGAAAATTACTTGTTCACCCTAAAATCATGGCGATTAGGGGCAAGGGACTTATGCTTGCGCTCATTATGGAGGACGCAAAAACAGCACAAACATTGGTGGAAAAGGGCTTGCAAGAGGGTGTTTTGCTCTTTTTTCTACTGTTTGAACCCAAGGCTGTACGAATTTCTCCACCACTGACCATCTCTGAAAAACAGATTAAAAAAGCCTGCAAAACCCTCATCAAAGTGCTCAACCAAACAGAGTGTTGATTACTTTGTTGAAAATTGAGTCAACATCACTACAGTAAGCTAAAATTCAATTTCTAGATTTATATAAACTAATTCAAAGTATGGAGTTACCATTTGGTGATTTTTCTAATTTGCCTATTTCACGTTTTGAGTCAATGCTCAAAACAAACGAAATTCATTTTTTTGATGCCTCAGAATTTGAAGAAATTGGACAATATTATATTGATGCTGCCAACTTGAGTATGGCAAAAAAAGCCATTGAAGTTGGACTCAACCAACACCCTGATGCAACCGAGCTTATTTTACTTTTAATAGAATACCACACCCTTACGAGTTCATATGAAGAGGCTCGTATTTTAGTGGACAATCTTATCGCTGTTGAACCCTATAATCCTTATGCCTTCCAGCATTTGGCGGTAATACAATCCAAATGCAATGAGCATCAAGAGGCTATCGAATCTCTTAAAAAAGGACTAGCCTATGCAGACAACAAATATGAATTTCATTCACTTCTTGCTATGGAATACCTCTACTTGGACGCCTTTTTTATGGCAAAAGAGTATTTCATTAGATGTTTGGAGGAAGAAGTAACAGATAATCATGCCTTGTACAACATCATTTATTGCTTTGAGTCCCTAAAAGATACTGATGGTGCTATTGCCTACATGAATGAGTTTTTAAACAGAGACCCCTACAACGAAGTTGCATGGCATCAATTAGGAAGACAGTATTTGGCCAAGCATATGTATGAGCAAGCCATCACAGCTTTTGATTTTGCTGTCATTTGCGATGATACGTTTATAGGTGCATACCTAGAGCTAGGCAAGGCATTGGAGCAACTAGGAAGATATAATGAAGCAATTAATCATTATGAAATTACACTTAGCATTGATGACCCAACAGCTTTTGCGCTCCTGCGCATTGGGGAATGTCACTTAAAACTCAAAAACCATGAGTTGGGTATCAAGTTTCTTAAAAAAGCCATACACGAAGATCCACTGTTAGATAAAAGTTGGCTAGCATTATGTGGGCATTATATGCGCAACAAATCCTATGCAAAAGTACTGCACTACATAAAGAAAGCTGTTAAAATCGATTCTGGTCACGTGATGTATTGGCGTTTGTATGCACAGTCTAATAAAGCATTGGGCTTCTTTGATGAAGCGAATTTCGCATACGAACGTTTGATAAATCTTGGGAACTATGAACTACAAACTTGGTTAGACTGGGCGGGTGTCTTGTTGCAATTACAAGACTACAACAAAGGGATTGAGACCTTACAGCAAGGTTTGGAGTTTCACCCCGAAAACAGCTCTCTAAACTATATGCTCGCAGGGTTTTATATGATGCAAGCAAAGGCAAATGAAGCTTCTTTTTTTCTTAAAAATGCCTATGCCATTAATCCCAATGAACTGGATGTTTTATATGAAACCTTCCCAACCTCAAGGGCTTCGGTCTTGGTAAAAGACACCTTATCCATTTCATAATATTCTTTACGCTCGATTGCGTAATTTTACATTCCAACACATGGGCCTAATGAAGCAATCCGTGCAAGAACATATTGTTATCTATCTAAAAGGCTTGGCTATGGGCGCAGCCGATGTGGTTCCAGGCGTTTCTGGAGGTACCATTGCGCTTATCACACATATCTACGAAAGACTCATTAAAGCCATTGACAAGGTTTCGCTTACACTACTCTTACAATTGCTTGGACGCAATAGAAAATCAGCTTGGCAATCTCTTGATGGATCATTTCTGTTGACGTTAGCCCTAGGTATTGGCACTAGTATACTATTAGTAAGCAGTGGTATTTCATGGTTGCTTACTGCCTATCCTATCCCACTTTGGGCCTTTTTCTTTGGGCTGATACTAGCAAGTGCTTTTATTTTAAAAAACAGTGTTTCTAGATGGAATATTCCCGTTTTCACAGCCATGATATTAGGTTTTCTTGTTGCCTTGGGAATAGGGTTAATTACGCCCAGCTCAGGTTCTAATAGCTTGCTATATCTTTTTTTCTGCGGAATGCTAGTGGTTATTGCCATGATACTCCCCGGAATTTCCGGAGCCTTTATTCTAATCTTGCTTGGTGCGTACGAAACTGCCTTGAATGCACTAGATAAAATAAAGGCCTTTGAGATTGAAGGATTGATTGTTTTTTTGGTTATGGCTACAGGGGGATTGATAGGACTAAAAGCTTTTGCAAGGGTCTTGCGTTGGCTTTTTTCTAAACATAAAAACATCATTTTGGCTACCATGACAGGCTTTTTAATGGGCTCATTGTACAAAGTATGGCCCTGGAAAAAAACAACAGCATACTACACCAATAGCAAAGGAATTGAAGAACCGCTAACGACAACAGCTACGCTACCGGAATTCTCCAACCCCGATACACAGGTGGCAATGGCTTCTGTCGCATTTATAGCGGCATTATGTTTGTTGTGTTTTTTAGAAAAATTTAGCAAAAAAAATCATGGCTAACCGATCGTTATCAGATTACAGCTTATTAATCCTCAAAGGGATTGCTATGGGTATTGCCAATAAAATTCCAGGTGTCTCCGGGGGTATAGTTGCGGTCGTGACGGGTTTTTATGAAGAGCTTATTTTTTCCTTTCAACATCTAAATTTCAAAGCCATATCGCTGCTTTTTAGAGGACGCTTTAGAACTTTTTGGCAATATATTAATGGTACATTTTTGATAGCCTTATTTGTTGGGGTTGTGCTGAGTTACTTCACCCTTTCGCTAATGCTGGACGCTGCCTTAAATTCATATCCACTAAACGTTTGGGCTTTATTTTTTGGTTTGGTTTTGGCATCTGCGCTAATCTTGTATCGAGACTTCAGCAATTGGCGTAAAAGAAATTTGTTGCTTGGCCTTGTAGGTCTTACTGTAGGCATCGGCTTGAGTGTCTTATCCCCATCTGAAGAAAACACCAACCTCCTGTACATTTTTTTGTGTGGCTATTTGAGCATCATAGGCATGACTTTGCCAGGGTTATCAGGTTCTTTTTTACTCATTCTAATGGGCAATTATTCCCTACTGCTTGTAGACAGTGTAAATGCTCTGGGCAGATATATCATAAGCCCGATTAGCAGCATAGAGTTACTTCCTCAAGACCAGACTTATGCCCTTATGTTTGTCGTATTTCTTCTAGGTTCATTGGTTGGTATAAGCAGCTTGTCAGCGCTTATTCACAAAATCCAACAACGCGCCAAGGATGAACTGCAAGCCG
>JBDQNA010000131.1:0-3354 GCA_040261965.1 Flavobacteriaceae bacterium | reverse complement strand
TAACAAAAGCATTGATTTTTGCTTCTCGTTCTTGTGGTGAACCACTGCTCAATCTGCCTATTCCTTTACCTTGCCAAACTAACTTCTTGGATTTCGCATCAATAAGATCAATATATAACACACCATTAGTCGTCGTATTTACATTGTAAGGGCGGTTAAACCCCCAACCCCAACCCATACCGCCATAGGGCCCATAGAAAGGACCACCCCAGCCGATATAGCTTTCGCTAACACGTACATTTTTCTCTGCCTTGGTGTGAAAACTAACCAAAACGGTAGGTGTTTCTGAAGCTGTAAAACCTTTTTCTGCAAGGGTGTTTTCAAGAGCCTTTATGATACGTCTTTTGTCAAGGTCTGAAATTTCAGCAGCATCAATGCTAGGTTTGAAAAAAGCATAGGTATTATATGAAGTAAAATCAACGCCTGTGTCATAATCTGTACTAACACGAATGGATGCACAAGAAGCGACTAAGAGAGCTGTAGCGATATATAAAAACCGTTTCATAATTAAATTTATTTATCAGCAATCAAAAAACATGCCGAATGTATGTCTAAATATAACACATATAATCACGTATTTTTGAATGTGCTCAAACCAACCGCCATAAACGAACATCTACCACTTCCCGAATTCGAAGAAAAAGGGGTTTCGGTATATCTCAAAAGAGAGGACCTGGTTTATCCTTTAGCTTCGGGCAACAAGTGGCGCAAACTCAAGTATAATTTTAAAGCCGTAAAAACCTCCTCTGCTAAGGGTATGCTTACTTTTGGCGGGGCTTACTCCAACCACCTTGCTGCTGCTGCTGCTC
This sequence comes from Flavobacteriaceae bacterium, assembly GCA_040261965.1. GTDB lineage: Bacteria > Bacteroidota > Bacteroidia > Flavobacteriales > Flavobacteriaceae > UBA7446. The sequence continues at coordinate 2,545 of JBDQNA010000131.1, read as the reverse complement.
TGGCCGCGCAGAAAAAAATCCCTATAGTTGGCATAGTAAGAGGCGAAGAACTTGCAACTAAACCATTGAATCCAACCTTGTCTCAATGTCAAGCCAAAGGCATGCAGCTGGTATTTGTTTCCCGAGCTGAATACAAACAACAAGAAAATGGTAAAAAAGTACGTCAACTAGTAACAGCTCAAAACTTATTGGTAGTGCCAGAAGGTGGTACCAACAAACTAGCGGTAAAGGGGTGTATGGAAATATTGACTAACGAAGACATGCGTTTTGATGTTATCGGTTGTGCCGTAGGAACCGGAGGTACCTTAGCCGGATTGGCAGCATCGGCAGCTGCACATCAAAAAGTTGTGGGCTTTCAAATGGTAGATGATGCCACAATCCCAGACCGTATTCGTACCTTTGTCTCACGTGATAATTGGGAGCTCATACAGCACCCATCCTATGCGGGTTACGCCAATGTCGATAAAAGACTTGTTGCATTTGCCAATGGGCTAATCAAAAAAACAGGCGTGCTATTGGATCCTATTTACACGGCACCCATGCTGTTTCAGTTGGTGCAAATGATAAAAGACAATACATGGACGTTCGGAACAAATATTTTACTTATTCACACTGGCGGAACACAGGGAATCGCTGGCTACAATTATCAATATCAAGCACAATGGCCAGAACACTAGTTTTTTTTCTTAGCACACTCCTGCTTACATCCTGTGGGTCAAAAAAAGTGGTCTACAATAGTGAAGTAAAGCGAAACGCTAAAAAAATTGAAAACAAATCACCCAAGCAAAGCGCCAAAAAACTTGCCAACATGGACGCCCATATGCGGATGAAGGTTTATGTTGTTCAGTATGCACCGCTCGCACAAAAGGAGATGAAAAAATTTGGAATACCGGCAAGTATCACCCTAGCACAAGGGCTATTGGAATCTCAAGCAGGCGTAGGGAAATTAGCGGCCAAGTCCAACAACCATTTTGGGATTAAATGTCATAAAGGTTGGCGCGGGCCTAGCGTTTCTCATGACGATGACGCCAAAGGAGAGTGTTTTCGCAAGTATAAAAAAGTAGCCCAGTCCTACAGAGATCACTCCGAGTTCTTACGCTACAGAGACCGTTATAGCAAACTGTTCAAAATGAAGAAAACGGATTATGTGAGCTGGGCACATGGCCTAAAAAAAGCGGGTTATGCCACAGATCCCCAATACGCCTTCAAACTCATATCACTGATTGAACGCTACGAACTTTGGCAGTTTGACGGCAGCAAAGAGCCCATAAAATCCAAAAAAGCTAAAAAGGGAAAAGGTCAAAAAAATAAGCTTGGAAGTAATCAAGATTACTCTGTAAAACAAGGCGATACCCTTTATGCTATTGCCAAGCAATTTAATACTTCAGTGCAAGCTCTTAAAGAACTCAATGGATTGCGTACGAACGAACTGGCTGTCGGTCAACAACTCAAAGTAAAATGATGCAATACCAACGTAGTAGCGCCTTATTCAGCGAGGCGAAGAAAGTGATTCCTGGGGGAGTAAATTCACCAGTACGTGCCTTTAATGCGGTTGGTGGAACGCCTATTTTTCTCACTCATGCAAAGGGCGCTTATTTATATGATGAGGATCAAAATCGTTATATAGATTTTATAGCATCTTGGGGCCCCATGATTTTGGGACATGCGCATCCCAAAGTGGTCGCCGCTATTCAAGCTCGTGCTGAAAAAGGAACTTCTTACGGCATTCCAACAGCATTGGAAACTGAAATTGCCAAGCGCGCACTTTCTATGGTGCCACATATGGATCAAATCCGTTTTGTCAATTCAGGAACAGAAGCCTGCATGAGTGCGGTTCGACTTGCACGAGGTTTTACAGGCCGCGATAAAATCATCAAATTTGCAGGGTGCTATCACGGACACGCAGATGCCTTTTTGATTCAAGCCGGAAGTGGTGCCGTAACTTTTGGTAGCCCAAACAGTCCAGGCGTAACTGCGGGTACGGCAAAAGACACCCTTCTTGCAGCATACAATAACTTGGAACAAGTAACTGAAATATTTCACGCCAATCCAGAACAAATAGCAGCCATTATCGTAGAACCGGTAGCGGGTAATATGGGTTGTATTCTACCTCAAGCAGGCTTCTTGGAAGGTTTGCGCAGTTTGTGTGATGCACATGGCGCAGTTCTTATTTTTGACGAAGTGATGACAGGATTTCGATTGGCCCAAGGCGGTGCTCAGGAATGTCTTGACGTTCGAGCCGATTTGGTTACTTACGGGAAAGTAATTGGGGGAGGTTTGCCTGTTGGTGCTTTTGCTGCTCGAAAAGAAATTATGGATTTTTTGGCGCCCCTGGGACCCGTTTATCAGGCGGGTACCTTGAGCGGTAACCCACTTGCTATGACCGCTGGACTAACCATGTTAGATTTGTTGCATGCGCATCCTGAGACATATACAAGCTTGGCGAATAAAACAGCCTTTTTACACGATCAGATGATTCCGCTGTTGGAGCAAAAAGGACTTCCTTATCAAATCAACAGGCTAGGCTCCATGATGTCACTCCATT
>JBDQNA010000129.1:0-3376 GCA_040261965.1 Flavobacteriaceae bacterium | reverse complement strand
TGCGCGAGCACTTTTAGCGTACTACAATTTGGAGCAATATCCCGAGACCCATTTATTCTATGGTCCCATGTACACCGATATGTATGCAGGACAAGATGAGAACAACCCATACAAAGACGATAAACCCAAATATGAAAAGGACTACAAAAAAGGGCGGTATGTTGTGGTAAACCCTTGGGAAGATGCACGCATTAACGCCAATAGCAAGCATACCGGTTTTTTGCCCCGTATGTGGAGTTCAGGAAATGCGGCAAACTATATTGCTTATTTTGGCGCTCCCGATTTTGATATCAAACCTAAATACAGAAACCAATCTCAACTTATTGATGCTGTTAATGATTTTATATCTCGTGTCAATGATGGAGAAATCGACGCCAACGGATATCATCAATTTTTGCAACGGTTTGGCTCTTATTTGGATATTGAAAAACCAAGTTTTATAGATAACCTAAATTACCTATTTACCTTTCAAATCAATTATATGTATTTCCGCTACTTCATGTGGAATTTTTCAGGAAAACAAAATGATGAGCAAGGCAAATTAGACCCTTTTAATGGGAATTGGATAAGTGGTATTTCGTGGTTAGACAGCTTGCGTCTTGGTCCCCAAAACAAGCTTTATGCCGATGCAAAAAACAACAAAGGGCGCAACACCTATTATATGTTACCCTTATTTTTAGGACTCTTGGGTGCGTTGTTTTTATATCAACAAGATAAAAAACGTTTTTGGGTGCTCTTGGTGTTTTTCCTTTTTACAGGCCTTGCGCTCAAAGTTTATTTAAATGAACGTGTATTTGAACCCCGTGAAAGGGATTATGCTCTTGTAGGGTCATTTTATGTCTTTGCAATATGCATTGGTATTGGCGTAGTAGCTCTTGCTGAGAACATTAAAGCCTATGTGTCGCTCCGCGTAGCGGCGCCATTGGCTGTAGTGGGTTGTTTACTTGCTGTTCCGGTACTTATGGGTTCTCAAAATTGGGATGACCATAATCGTGCCAACCGCTTCACCGCCCAATCTACAGCGAAAGCTTACCTAGATTCGGTAGAAGAAAACAAAGACGCAATGATTTTTACCATTGGTGATAACGACACCTTTGCTATATGGTATGCACAAGAAATAGAGGGATATCGAACCGATGTGCGTAGTATAAACACCCAATTACTTGCAACCGATTGGTATATAGATCAACTTAAAAGAAAAACCTACGAAAGCACACCAATTCCATCGCAACTAACACATAAACAGTATGCTTATGGAACAAGAGACTATATAAAGTTTGAGGCAATCATTGATTCAGTCCGTTGGGAACTTAACGATTTTATGGATTGGGTTGCCAGTGATAACCCGCGCACGCGCTACAAACATTTGTTGCAACAGTACGAGTTAGATTTAAGTGGTATCCCAAAAGGAACGCAAGAATTGGTTTATTACCCCACTAATAAAATCAGAGTGCCGGTTAATAAGGAAAATGTTCTAAAGAGCGGTATTGTTAAGCCCGAAGATGCTGACCTTATCGTGGACTACATTGATATTGACTTGCCAACTTCAGGGCTGTACAAAAACCGAATTATGATGCTAGATATTCTGCATAATAACGACTGGGAACGCCCAATTTATTTTACTGGCGGTAGCTACGATGATGATGAATACATTTGGATGAAGGATTACCTTCAACTAGAAGGGCTGGTCTATAAACTTGTTCCGATTAAAACTCCGGAAAATCCAATAAACCCCTACCAAATGGGAAGGATTGATTCCAAAAACATGTATTCAATTGTAAAAAAATGGGATTGGGGCAACGCCAATAGCAAGGACATTTATCACGACCCTGAAACCCGCAAAAACAGTATTTCTTTCCGTAGCAACATGGCGCGTTTGGCCGAGCAACTCATCTCGGAAAAAGAACTTGAAAAAGCCAATGAAATATTGGATTTGACTATGGAAAAAATGCCCTTAGAATACTTTGGTTATTACAGTTTGATTACCCCAATTGTAGCGCTTTACTACCAAGCTGGCACACCCCAAAAAGGAAGTGCGTTGGCAAATCAAATTGCAACAAAGTACATAGACAAATTACAGTATTATAGTTCGTTTAGTTATGATGATCAGCAATTATATGCGGAGACCATTTTGGTTGATGTCGAACGTTATCGAGCTGTTATCGAGGCAGTAGTAGATGCTCAAGACAATCTTAGTGCAAGTAAAATGGTGGAAGACTTTATTGAAAACACTAGGCTATTTGCTCCCTTGTACTCTGCCTATGACTACTACACCCCCATGGTACCTTATGTCGCTGTTTTATTTACTGCCAAAAAATCCAAATCTGCTCGTTTGTTGTTTAATGCCATAGCGCAAGTATACCAAAATAGATTAGCGCTTTTTAGTCAAGTCCCCGAGGAAGAATTACTTTATTATAAAGAAGGTATTGAATTAGAAGTGCGTGCCTACCAAAAATTGATAGAAGCCTATCAAATGCTTGAGCCAAGTTTAGACAGCGTTTCAGCAGCTAATAAGGATTTTAGAAAAGCGGTAGGCCCTTACCTCACAGACTAAATAAAGTCTTTCATTAACCCAATGAGGGTATTGGCATCTTGCTCACCACTTTGGCGCCATACCATTTCACCAGACTTGTAAATCATCAGCGTAGGCAACCCCTTAATTCGAAGGGCTTCGGCTAACTTGGGATTTTTATCCACATCTATTTTTACTACTTTGCCATAGTCGCCCATGGCTGCAGCTACATCACGTAGCACTGGGTGCATATCTACAGAGGGGTCGTTCCAGTCTGTATAGAAGCTCAACAGAATGGGGATATTCGCGTCTATTAATTCACCAAACTTAGACATAGTGTCAGTTTTATGTTTCAAAAATACATTTTTTCCATAACTCAACGATTAGAACCATAAATCATATATATTTTATGGTCAATCCTTTTTTAATCCTGACGAATAAAGCCTATTTTTAGCACAGCTTTATTTTATGCATGGCTAAAAACCGCCTATTCCTTCTAGATGCTTATGCCCTGATTTTTCGTGGGTATTATGCGTTTATTAAAAACCCCCGTATCAATTCCAAAGGAATGGATACTAGTGCAATTTTGGGGTTTACTAACTCACTTTTTGATGTGATTAAGCGCGAACGCCCCGACTACCTCGCAGTAGCGTTTGACAAGGGAGGGTCGCACGCGCGTAATGAAATGTTTACAGATTACAAGGCCAATCGAGCCGAAACTCCTGAGGCAATAAAAATTGCCGTTCCTTATATTCAAAACCTCCTCAAAGCTTTGCATATTCCTGTAATTGAGTTAGAAGGCTATGAAGCAGATGACATCATTGGTACTCTTGCTAAACAAGCCGAAAAAGAAGATTTCCAGGT
>JBDQNA010000075.1:0-6077 GCA_040261965.1 Flavobacteriaceae bacterium | reverse complement strand
TGCGCAAACACCAATTCAGCTACTGACGATGAAGATGCAGCAGGCGTATTGATAACGTGCAATCCTTTCTCACGGGCATAAGCAACATCAATATTATCCATACCAACCCCCCCACGTCCAATAAGTTTTAGCCCTGGACAGGCATCAATCAGCTCTTTTCGAACGGTTGTTGCACTGCGAACCAATATGCCGGAAATGTTATTTTCGTTGATGTAGTTAACAAGTTGCTCTTGTGCTACGTTAGTTGTTGTTAGCGTAAATCCAAAGTCAGTTAATGCGTCTACTCCAGATTGGGAAATCCCATCGTTTGCGTGAATATTCATATGTTGTATTATGCGTTTTGTTCTAAGGTTTTCATTACCTCTACCAATACTTGTACAGATTCGATGGGTAAAGCGTTATACATGGATGCACGGTAACCGCCAACAGATCGATGTCCGTTGATCCCGTTAAGACCCGCTTCTTTGGCCATACCTTCAAAGCTATCTTTTAAAGATGCGTTGTTAAGCGTGAATGTGGCATTCATGGAGCTACGGTCTTCCGCAGCTGCAAAACCATTAAATAGGGGGTTGCGGTCAATTTCGCCATACATCAATGCAGCCTTGGCTTCGTTTTCTTTTTCGATAGCGCTTATGCCACCCTTTTCTTTTAACCATTGAAGGGTTAACATAGAAGTATAGACCGCAAAAACAGGAGGTGTATTGAACATACTGTCTTTGTCAGCGTGAATTTTGTAGTCTAGCATCGAAGGAACTTGTCTAGACACCTTTCCAAGCGCATCTTCTTTCGCTACCACTAAGGTAGCTCCTGCAGGGCCCATGTTTTTTTGTGCGCCAGCATAGAGTAAATCAAATTTACTGAAGTCTAGCGATCGAGAGAATATGTCAGATGATGAATCCGAAATTAGCGGCACATTTGTTTCCGGTAAAGCTTTGTATTGTGTTCCAAAAATGGTGTTATTGGTCGTGATGTGTAGATAATCAAGGTCTGAAGGAATGTTAAATCCTTTCGGTATATAATTAAAGTTTGCATCTTTTGAAGACGATAACTCAACGACGTCACCAAGTAGTTTGGCTTCTTTAATAGCTTTTGTAGACCAAGTACCCGTATTGGCGTACCCGGCCTTGGTTTCAAGAAAGTTGTGCGCAACATTTAAAAACTGTTGGCTGGCACCACCTTGAAGAAACATGGCTTTATACCCCATACCTTGAAGTCCTAAGAGTTCAATAGCAAGTGAAGTTGCCTTATCCATAATTTCGATAAAAGCAGGGCTTCGGTGAGATATTTCAATTAGAGATAATCCTGAATTGTCTAGTTCGACAACTGCTTGAGCCGCTTTTTGCATCACTTCCTGTGGGAGAATGCAGGGACCAGCACTAAAGTTGTGCTTTTTCATTTTCAAATTTATTTGAGGGCAAAGTAACAAAAACGTATGCGGTTACACACCTTTTTTAATGTTACTTTTTCAACAAAAAAGCCATGGTATCAACATGATCGGCATAATCTCCTAATCTCGGATACTGCGTTTGACCGAATGAGAGGGCATCTTCCACGCAATTACTAACCACACACTGAATGGCTTCCTTTTGATTTTCTAAACGCTGTTTTACTTCTTCTAAATCTGCATATGTGCTGTAATGTACACAGGCAATTGGGGAATTAAGGCCTTCATCCTTTTTAAACATCATGAAACCATTTTCCAATAATTCTTGTTCTTGCATCAAATAAACGGCTTTGTTGTAGTCGTAATTGTTGGCGTAAGCATTGTGTTGTATAAGTTCTTTGTGTTCATATAGCGCCAGAAACAAATCGTTAAAATCATATCCTTCAGGTACCAATAGATGGGAAACACTGCGGCAGCCCAATCCGAAATACTGCATCATGTCTTGACACAGTGCAGCCAAATCTTCTTGCGTTTCTTTGCCGTCTAATACGGCGATACCGTTTCGGGTCTTTCGTATGATATGGGGCTTCTTCTTAAAATAATATTCAAAATATCGGGCTGTGTTGTTGCTGCCAGTAGCAATCACCTTATCATAAGTCTTGAGCTTCTCATCTGTAAAATGCACCTTGTCTTTCCACTCAGGCATAACAGAAGTAATAAAATCTACAATAATAGGGAGGAGGATGGTGTCGCTCGATGAAAGTTTAGCCTCAATACTACACCCACTACAAAGTCCGCAAATAACATCGTGCAAGCCAACCAATGGGATGTTACCTGCCATAACCAGGGCCAGTCGCGTTGACTTATTTGGTTCTGTATAGGCGGTTAACCATTCTGTAATGTCTTTTTCGTTTAGAGTTTGCCCCCAGACAGCTATGCAAAAGTGAAGGTTGTCTTTTGTAAACCATTTGTTTTGACTAGATGCGCTAACAAGTGCATTATCAAGTTTTTCTATCCACCCATCGGTTCTTGTTTTTTTGGAAGTATAATCATTTAGAAGCTCTCCTAAGGCGGTAAAAGCCTGAATACTTTGTGTATGTTTTGTCATGGTTTGGTTTAGAGTATTTATGACCCTATTTTTGCAAAGTTAAAGAATTGCTATGGCTATTATCATTACGGACGAGTGTATTAATTGTGGGGCTTGTGAACCCGAGTGCCCAAACACGGCTATTTACGAAGGAGCTTTTGATTGGAAATACGCTGACGGCACCTCATTGAGCGGTGACGTTGTGCTTCCCAACGGCAATGCGGTGAACGCAGAGAACTTGCAAGAGCCTATTTCCGATGAGGTTTATTTCATAGTCCCTGATAAATGTACCGAGTGTAAAGGCTTTCACGATGAACCACAGTGTGCTGCGGTATGTCCTGTTGATTGTTGTGTACCAGATGAAGACCATGTCGAAACAGAGGAAGTACTCTTAGGCAAGCAACGCTTTATGCATCCCGATTAATATGAAAGCAGGAATCGTAGGTCTACCTAATGTAGGAAAATCAACCTTATTTAATTGTTTGTCTAGTGCCAAAGCACAGAGTGCAAACTTTCCTTTTTGTACCATTGAGCCTAATATAGGAGTTGTTAATGTTCCAGATCCAAGACTAAACCGCCTTGAAGCATTGGTTAACCCTGAAAAAGTTATCCCAGCAACGGTGGAAATTGTTGATATCGCTGGATTGGTAAAAGGAGCTAGCAAAGGCGAAGGGCTTGGAAACCAGTTTTTGGCCAATATTAGAGAAACCGATGCCATAATTCATGTGCTACGCTGCTTTGACAATGACAATATTGTTCACGTAGACGGTTCCGTTGATCCGATACGTGATAAAGAGACCATCGATATAGAATTACAGCTAAAAGACCTTGAAGCCGTTGAGAAACGCTTAGAAAAGGTAAAACGTGCTGCACGCACTGGCGATAAGGATGCGCAAAAAGAATTGGCAGTTTTGGAAGTATTGCATAAATCTTTAGAAGCTGCAGTGTCTGTACGTGCCATTGAAATAAGCGATAGCGACCGATTGACCTATGTAAAACCCTTGCAACTAATCACAGACAAGCCTGTATTGTATGTGTGTAATGTCGATGAAAGTGCCGCTGCTAGTGGAAACGATTATGTAGATCAAGTTAAAACGACTGTTGCAGATGAAAACGCCCAAGTATTGGTGTTGGCAGTTGCTACAGAAGCAGACATCAACGAATTGGAGACCTACGAGGAGCGACAATTATTTCTGGAGGATTTAGGATTAGATGAGCCAGGGGCTGCCAAGTTAATTCGCTCAGCTTATAAGCTACTTAATCTTGAAACCTATTTTACTGCTGGTGAAAAAGAGGTGCGCGCATGGACCATTCCTGCTGGTGCCACTGCACCGCAATCTGCAGGGGTGATCCATACCGACTTTGAAAAAGGTTTTATCCGTGCCGAAGTAATTTCATACGCGGATTATGACAGCTTTGGCTCAGAGCAAAAAGCCAAAGAAGCAGGTAAGGCTAGGGTTGAGGGTAAAGACTACATCGTCCAAGATGGAGATGTGATGCATTTCCGCTTTAACGTATAATTACAATGTTTTGATAGAGCAACCAATGGCTTTGGTTGTGTTTACTTTAGGCTTTTGACCTGATAAAAGTGCATTGACAGCGTCTTCAACATACCGCTTACTTACCTTTTCTGGACTTCGCGAATTATCATCTATAGCACCGATATAATGTAATACGTTTCCTTTTTCTTGTTTTTCTAAAATGAATACATGGGGTGTACGTGATGCTCCATATTTTCGATAGATGTGTTGGCCTTTGTCTTGTAAATAGGGAAATGTAAAGCCTTTTTTTATTGCACGTTTCTTCATGTCGGTAAGGTGTTCTCCGTCTTTTGCAGCAGGATCGTTGGGGTTGATGGCAATAACAGGATAGCCTTTGGGTTTGTATTGGGCATCTAGGGCGTTAATGCGGTCTTCGTAGGCGATTGAGTAGGGGCAGGTGTTACAGGTAAATATTACGATAAAACCTTTGGCTTGATCATCATCTGCTAGCGATACCATTTTAGCATCAACATTGGGAAGGGAAAAGTCTGTAGCCACATCCCCAATCTTATAGCCGTGATTGTGGGTTAAAAATAAAAGGGAACTAAATAAGATTAGTATTGATTTCATGAGTTAGGGATTAAATGATTCAACAAGGTTTAATAATTCATTTTTTGTAAAAGAACGTTCGTAAAAATCACGCTTCTGGCTGTTGTAAATAAGCGTTGCGGGTATAGCACCACTCCAGTTGGCGTTAACATCGTTTATCCAATAATTTTCATCTGCTTCATCTAGTAGGACAACTCTCGATTGAAGTTTATTTTTAGTGATAAAAGGCAACAACCTGCTTTGTTTGTGTTTGGGAAAGTCAAGGCTCACCAATAAGACTTCAATGTCTTTCCTTTTGTTTAGTGCTTCAAAATAGGGGAGTTCCTTAACACAAGGCGCACACCATGTTGCCCAAAAATTAACGATGTAAATCTTATCATGACTTTGATTGAGCAGTGGCTTTAATTCCGCATAGCTAAGCGAGGGAACAGTTTGTGCACTCAACAATGAAAAAGAAAGAAAAATGAAAAACTTAGAAAAAAGCATAATATAAATGTATTAAATATATCCTGATTTACATTTGAAGTGTTGCTGTTGCTTAAAATTAGCTAATTTTATGTTTTAATTTTAATCGATAAAACATGAAAAAAGTACTTTTAGTAGCTGTTATAGTAGCCATAGCTAGTTGCGCTTCTCCATCTGGATCTGAAGCTGCTGTAGAAGGCGTTGGTTTTTTTAAGCCAATGCCAGATGAAAAATTCATTGCCGGATCTGATGATGTAATGGATGTGTGGATGAAATATATTGATGCACACAATAACCAGGATTTAGAGATGATTAAATCCATGAGTGCCGATTCTATTTATATTTTAGGTCCAGACGGTTCTGAGACTAATACAAAGGAAGAACAGGCAGCCTTGTTAGAAGGGTGGTTTGCAGCTGCAAATCCAAAATGGGATGCTTACTGGGGGATGCCCTATACTTCTGTTCCTAGTGGTGCAGATTGGATTATTGCTGGGCATAACCTAACTCAAACCATTGATGGAGAAGAAACTTCTGAACTTCATATGATTGATGGTGAAATTAAAGACGGCAAAGTGGTGCGTTTCTTTGTTTACAGCGCAAATCCGCCAGTTAAATAAGCAATAGCCTCTTACAAATCATTCAAAAAGCACCCGAACCATAAGCTTGTCAAATGGAGGGTGCTTTTTTGTTTATAAGGAATAAGCATTAGTCAAGTTAAGCCTTTTTATTCTCACAATAGTATTTGCAACCTGCATAACACGATTTTGAGCAGCCAAAGCGCATGATGTCGTAATCTAATATGTCGTAATTGCGGTTATGTTGTTGTGTTTAGTTTGTACCTCTCAATTCTATTGTAATTTTTCAATGTTTTTAACACGGATAATGTTTGTATTCCTGCCCATTCTAGTTTTGTTCCTTCACTGATGCCGTACCAAGTGTCCCATCGTCCGTCTTCTTTTTGCCTTTTTAACAATTCTATTAAGTCCGATTCAATAGTTTTTCTAGTAAATAATGAATTTAGAATATTCTCAGGTGAAGTGGCATAATTGCA
>JBDQNA010000051.1:0-7497 GCA_040261965.1 Flavobacteriaceae bacterium | reverse complement strand
GGGCAGCGCTAAAGAACAAATCGCCTAATATTGAATAGCCAAAAAATGGGATGGCGAGCGTAAAACACGTTGTGAAGCCTTCCGGAGTAAGAGGGTAATATAAAAACCAAACCCCTAGGTTGGTTACTACAAAAAACAGCAGGCTGCTTAAGAGTACAGATCCCAGATGCATCTTTTTGATTACAAAGCCCAAGGCGGTAATGGCTGTAAAAGCCAAGTAGACAATGGGGGTAATCATTGAAAAGCCCAAAAAGATATCCGTAACCACCATGGCGAGTAAAGGCATGAGTAGCGCCCAGTGCTTGCGGCCAAAATGCGTACCAGCAAACAAAGCCACGGCTGTTATGGGTGCTACATTGGGTGGGTGAGGCAGCAATCGCACCAAAACAGCTACAACAATAAAGCTAATCAGGACTGTTTCTTTCTTGCTAAAAGACATAGTAGTTTGTTATGAAACAAAGGTACATATTTTTCAATAATCACCTTTTCTTTCTTGGGTTTAAACCTTAATTTTGTGTCAGCTTTTAGGCTCTTCCGTATGTGAAGATGAAAAGGGAAAAAGGTGTAAAGCCTTTGCTGTTCCCGCAACTGTAAGTACTGCAACGCTCAATACTTCAGCCACTGCTAGCCATTTGCTGGTGGGAAGGCTTATTTGAGTAGTACAAGTCAGGAGACCTGCCTAGGAGAATCATGCTGTGCGTGCTCGGGATAAGTACAATCGGTTCATTAGTATAACAACAACTAAACCATGCGATACATTTTAGCAGCAATGCTATGTGTAAGTACCGTCCATGCGCAAGCGCTTTTGAACGAAGTAGTAGTTTCGGATACGCGTACTTCGAAACCTAGAAAAAACAGCGGCAAGGCTGTGATACACATAAACGCGGAAACCATTGCTCAAAATAAAGGAATCTCTTTAGCGCAATTACTTAACCAATATGCCGGAATATATATATCGGGCGCACAACTACACCCTGGCCAAAACTTGTCCTATTTTATTCGTGGGGGCAATAACCGGCAGGTGCTTATTCGCATCGATGGTGTGGTGGTCAGCGATCCCTCTCAAATTGAATCGGATTTTGATTTACGTCTCGTAGCCCTAGACCAAATTGCTACCATTGAAGTGGTAAAAGGCGCAACGAGTAGCCTTTACGGCAGTGGTGCAGCCACCGCCATTATTGATATTACTACCAAAAAAGAGCTGACACAAAAAACCAAGCTTACGGTTGCTCAAGAATGGGGTACCCTAAATGCACATGATCAAAAATTAGGCAACCTCGCCGACGTGAGCAAGCAATTTGTTGCCTTGGAGCGTAAAGTGGGTAATTTGGCTTTTGTGACATCCATACAGCGTATATCATCAGACGGAATGTCTTCAGTAGCGGGCACGGAAACTGACCCCGTCGACAAAGAAAATATTCAGTTCAGTGTTCAAAGCCAATACGCCGGTCCGTGGGCATGGTCGGCCTATTTGCATCGGGACGTTTTTGATGCCAACTTTGACAGCACCTATCCCAGTTTTGAAGATGCAGATTATGCATTTTTAAGTAAACAACAGCGAATAGGTTTTACTCCGTCCTATACTGCAGGAAAATCAGCTGTTCAGGCGCAGTTTTCTTGGGCAGACAACTCCCGCGCTTATGCAGACAGCTACCCATCGGACTACACAGCAGCTATTTTTACTACAGATTTTACTTGGCGCCATCGGCTATCAGACGAACTAACTTTGTTAGGGGGGCTCTTCTATCAAGACATCGATTCTGATTTTAAAAATGCCTTTTCTGGAGAAAGCTACACACACCATAATCTAGCGGTTTTTGTCAGTGGGCAGTGGCAACACGCCAAAGGGTATGCCGTTCATGCCTCTGTACGCAACACCAGCCACAGTGAATTTGGCACACACCAAACCTTTACGATAAATCCGTTTTATGTAAAAGGGCTTTCGTCTGGAGGCTATTTTAAGTTTTTTGGGTCTTGGGCGACATCATTTATTGCGCCTTCGCAGTATAAGCTTTACAGTGCTCAATATGGAAATACGGCACTAACACCAGAAGAAAACCAAACGCTTGAATTGGGTTTAGAGCAGGTAATGGAAAATAGCCGTATTACCGTGGTTACTTTCCAGCGAGAAGAGGACAATTTTGTAGACTTTGTTTCGCTTCCAAACTTTGCAGGGCAGTACCGTAATCGGCCTGGAATAGCTAAAGTTCGCGGAGTTGAGGTAGAAGCCAATTGGAGTCTAGAGAATTGGAACATCAACACCAATTACACCTTTACCGAAAAGGTGGATCAGGCTCCTTTGCGCCTTCCAAAACATACTGCCAACCTAGGGGTGCAGTACGTTACAACCAAATCACAATGGGGATTACACTGGCGTTATATAGGTTCACGCTATGATTTAAATCAATCCTTTGCGCAAGAAAAATTGGATGCCTATGCTTTGGTAGATGCACGCATAGCCTTTCCAGATTTTATTGGTAACACCACAGCCAGTCTGGCTGTCACCAATGTTTTTGATGTGGCATACAGGGAAATAGTTGGATTTACCACCCAGGGACGTAACCTAAACATAGCCTTGCGCTATGCCTTTTAGTTCTTAGGGAAATAAATCGCCCTTGCTGCTTCAGTTTGAAGCTCAACAAATGTAGCGGGTAAGCTTCTAGCGTCAACCGATGTGCCTCCAGTAGTTTGCCCGCTTATGTATTCCAATGCTTTTTTAAGTAAGGGCTCTTCGACATCACCAAGCTCTCCCAAAACAGTCAGGTTTTCCCGTAGGCTAACATTGGGCAATAAGCCTTCGGAATAGTCGCCTACTCCTTTACTGTTGTAATATTTAAAGGTGATGGGAAGCACCAGATACTTGTGGTTGGGATTTTTGGTCTGATTGTTGTCAATATAATCGTAAAAAGGATTTGACCCCACATCTTTACCTTCTGTTTGATCACCAATTTGAATCACCTCCAAATAAGGCTTTAAACCATTAATAGTCATTTCACTTGCTGAAGCCGAACTTTTAGTAGTCAAGAAAAACACACGCGATAACCCCAAGTTGATATTTGAATTGGTAATTTCAATATCTGAATTATTAGCACTTAATTTTTCGTTAAAGACGAATTTACCAAACACCTCGTTGGCATGTTCTCCTGCTATAAGTCCAGCCAATAGTTGTGCGGTTGCTACAGATCCACCTCTGTTGTACCGCAAGTCTACGACTAACTCATCTATTGATGCTGTTGCCAAAGTAGCAAAGGCAGTTTTGAGCAGGTCGTCTTGAGAGGTAACAAAGCTGTTATACATCACATATCCCACCTTTTTACCTTCGTGTTCAATAACTTTAGCGATATGAACACTTTGCTCTGTTTGCTCGCTATTATTGAGGCTCACACTGCTTCCCGTTTTGGTAATTGTATTCTTGTTTAGGCTTGCCAAGCCTATGGTATAAGTGGGGGCATTATTAAATAACAACTCCTGATAGTTAGCAATGGTGAGTTGGGTGTCATTAACATCTGTAAAAATAGCACCGCGTTTGATGCCTTTTGCTTCAGCATCCGATCCTGCAAGAACGTATTGTACGTAACCAAAAATATCTGAACTATCATTTGAAAAACGGACCAGTCCAAAAATCATCCCGCTTGTTAGGGATATGCCCTTGATGTTATTTTCAAAAGCTACGTAATCGTCTATCAGGGCGCTGTACTTGTCTTCCTCGTATTGTAGGGCTTCAAAAAGCGATGCTGGGCCGTCATAAGATTGGAGAAAACTGGTGTACTCTTTGTCGTCGGTAAACTTATCGTCAGCCAAATCAGGGACATCTTTTTGCCAGTAATATGCAAAATTCATCACCTTGTAAATAAAATCCTCTACCTCTAAATTTTCTGTATTGGCAACTACAATGGGGTCGTCAATATCATCTTTGCAACCAAAAAAAAGAAGGATAAATAGAAGTGGAGCTAATTTTTTCATAAGATTAAGCACATAGTCAAAGCTAAATTAGTAAAAATAAATTTCCCTATTTTGTAACAAGGTATTACCAAAATCGTTAACTGTACAAACACCCAATAAATCTTCAACCTGCGACATGGATGAGCGAACATATTTAAAACGAATAGTGAATGTCCAAGACAGCATGTTTCGCCTAGCAAAGCGGTTGTTGACATCCACTGAAGAAGCTGAAGATGCAGTTCAAGAAGTACTAACAAAATTGTGGGAAAATATGATACAGATAGCAACATTATCAAACATTGAAGGCTACGCCATGACCATGACCAAAAACTATTGTTTGGACAGGTTAAAGTCAAAGCAAGCTTCACAATTACGACTGGTACATTACTATCACGACCGGGCAACTACCTCGCTTGATAAACAAATTGATGCACAAGACAGCGTTTCTAAACTAATGGTCTTTATGAAAGACCTTCCTGAGCAACAACAGCTGGTTTTACAACTGCGTGATATTGAACAATATGATTTTGAAACCATTGCACAAATTACCGAACTTTCAGAAGGCGCAGTACGCGTAGCCCTTTCAAGAGCTCGAAAAAAAATCAAAGCACAACTCATTAAAGCACACAATCATGGAATTGAAACAGGTTCATAAATACGTAGACTTGTATTTTAAGGGTCAAACAACACGCGAAGAAGAGGTGGTCCTTATGGACTATTTTACACATCCAGTAGTTGATGCCAAGCTTCTGCAATTCAAGCCTTATTTTGAGGCTATAGCAGATGAACGTAAGCAAACCTACAAAGGAAAATTACCCGTAAATCCGACTTCAAAAACCAATTGGCGTAGGGCTTTAGCCATCGCAGCTATAGCGATTTTCGGGCTTTTTATGACACAAATAAATACCACGCAAGCGATTCAGCCTAGCCCCGAAGAAATGGTGTTTGAAGAGTTTAAGGCACATATGTATTTTATGTCTCAAAAACTAAACAAAGGTCATGAAGGCTTGGCACATATTGAAACCTTTAATCAAACGACTAACAAATTTATAAAGACAGATTAATTATGAAAAAGAGTATCCTTATGATAGCCCTTATAACAGCTACGCTTAGCTGGGGGCAAGACGTGTTTGAAAAGTATGAATATGACGACAGTGTTAGTTATTTTTCGATTAGCCCAAAAATGTTTCAAATGCTTGCTCAACTAAGTCTAGAAACTAGCGATCCAGAGGCTGATAAATTTTTAAGACTCGTAGAGGAAATCGAGAGTTTTAAGGTTATTACCACAGAGAGCAAAGACATATCCACTGACATTCAAACATGGGTAGACCAACACATCAAGACTCAAAATTTAGAGGAATTGATGCGTGTAAGAGAAAAAGGAGCACATGTCAATTTTTACGTCAAATCAACAAAAAATGACGATAAGGTTAAGAAGCTGCTTATGTTCGTAACCGACATAAACGAAGATCAAATAAAACTCGGCAATCGGAAACCCGAAACCGTCTTACTCTACCTAAGTGGAGATATTGACCTTACCCAAATTTCCAAGCTTGTTAACGAGATGAATCTCCCAGGAGGTCAGCAGTTGGGAAAACTAAATGAAAAATGAGATGAAAAAGCTATTGATTTTTGCTACCGCTTTGACCTTTTTAGGTTGCTCCAAAACCCAGAGTATTCAAGAGTATTACGTCGCCAAATCTGAAGACCCCAATTTTCTTGTCATTGATATACCTACTTCATTTTTGGGTATAAATAATCAGGTCTTAAATCAGGAGGAGCAAGCGGCTTTAGAATCTTTTCAGAAACTCAATGTGCTGATGTTTCGCAAGACGAAAGCAAATGCTGCGCAATTCCCTGAGGAGCTAGCAGCAGTGCGCCAGATTATTGATGGCGAACAATTCGATCCTTTAATGACATTAAGTGATCGTCAATTTTCTGGAAAATTACTTCTTGAGGGGAGTATTGAGCGTCCTGATGAGATTGTGTTTTTTGGTGCAGCTGTTGATCAAGGCTTTTTATTAGCCCGATTAATAGGTAGTAAAATGCAAGTTGAAAAAGCGGTTTTACTTGCCAAAGCCCTTGAGCGTGAAGGCGCATTAGATAACGCTGTTGAGGCCATAGGTCAAATGCTCTAAATCCCCGTATAATTTTCTGGTCTCAACGCAGCTAATTCATCTTTTATTTCAGTTGACACATCTAAGGATTCGATAAACGTACGAATAGATGCCTCGTCTATTTCTGTGTGAGTACGCGTGAGTTCCTTTAGTGCCTCATATGGTTTTGGGTATCCTTCGCGACGCAAAATAGTCTGAATGGCTTCTGCGAGTACCGCCCAATTGTTGTCTAGGTCTCCTTGGATTGCGCCCTTGTTAACCACTAGTTTTCCAATACCCTTAATTAAGGATTCAAAACTGATGATCATATGGGCTAAAGGCATGCCTGCATTACGCAATACCGTACTGTCGGTTAAGTCGCGTTGAAGTCGCGATATAGGTAGTTTTTCTGCCAAGTGTGTTAGCAATGCATTGGCGATGCCTAGGTTTCCTTCCGCATTTTCAAAGTCAATGGGATTTACCTTATGTGGCATGGCAGAGGAACCAACTTCTCCTTCTTTAATTTGTTGTTTGAAATAATCCATGGAAATATATGTCCATATATCCCTAGAAAAATCAATCAATATGGTGTTGATACGTTTTTGCGCATCACAAAGTGCAGCATAGTGGTCGTAGTGCTCAATCTGGGTTGTAGGAAACGAGTGGTGCAAGCCAAGTATTTTTTCTACAAATGCCTTTCCAAAAGCCTGCCAATCTACAGACGGATAGGCCACCTTATGAGCGTTGTAATTTCCAGTAGCGCCACCAAATTTGGCAGCCATTGGAATTTGAGACATTAGTGAAAGTTGTTGGTCGATACGTGTTTTAAATACGTTGAGCTCTTTGTCTAAACGCGTAGGAGAGGCCGGTTGCCCATGTGTTCTGGCCAACATGGCCACACCCTCACAACTAGTCATAAGCACTTCAAGAGCTGTGATTACTTCTTTAAGTTTGGGTAAATATTCACGTTCGCAAGCTTCTTTCACAGAAAGCGGAATAGCTGTATTGTTGATATCCTGTGAGGTGAGCCCAAAGTGGATAAACTCTTTGTATTTATTCAGGTTTAAATCGTCAAATATTTGTTTTAAAAAGTACTCAACTGCCTTAACGTCGTGGTTGGTGACCTTTTCAATGTTTTTGATGGCCTGCGCTTGATCCAAATTAAAATGGGTGTATACACTGCGTAATTCTTCAATGGCAGAGACAGGAAAGTCGTTGAGCTCTGGCAAAGGGAGTTCGCACAGGGCTATAAAATATTCCACTTCAATCCGCACACGGTATTGGATCAATCCGAATTCTGAAAAGTATGGGCTTAGGGATTTTGTTTTTGGGCGATAACGACCATCAACAGGTGAAATTGCACTTAATTTGTTTAATAACATAGGCTTTCAAAATGCAAAGGTATCGAATTTAGCTTTTTTAGCGATTAAGAATTTTATACTCTTCATAACAGTTGCTG
>JBDQNA010000152.1:0-2816 GCA_040261965.1 Flavobacteriaceae bacterium | reverse complement strand
CAACAAACCAGTTGCAAAACCCATCTTGTCAAAAAGCTGGTATGCCATGGTTGCAACAGAAGTTTTTCCATTCGTTCCCGTTATGCCAATGAGTTTTAAAGCCTTGCTTGGTGTATCGTGCCATTGGGAAGCTACTGTTGCCAAGGCTTGACGTGTGTTCTCACATGAAATATAAACAACCTTATCAATCAAAACGTCTGGAAACTGTTCGCACAAAACCGCTACAGCGCCCTTATCAACAGCATCGTTAATGTGCGCATGTCCATCGTGGTGCGTACCTTTGATGGCTACAAAAAGAGATTGTTGGGTAACGGACCTAGAATCAAAAGCAACATCACGAATTTGAACAGCCGTGTTTCCCGAAACGGTTTGCAAGGGAACACCAAATAATATGTCCTTAAGCTGTTTCATGATAGCGTTAGTGTTACTTTTTTTGTTTTACTAAGAGTTGCTCCTGGTCGTTGTGATTGCCGCTTTACCTTTCCCTTCCCTTTTAGCATTACCTCAATACCCAAGCTTTCAAGAACGGTCACTGCATCCATGGCTGGCCATCCACGCAGGTCAGGCATTTTTTCAAGATCGGATACGTTGGTAATGTCTGGTTTTGGTGCTATTAAAGCAGCAATTTTATTTAAGTCTAGTGTAGTGTGTTCTGGTATATCATGAATAACGGCCTCGGCGATTTGCTTAACCACTGGTGCAGCAACTACATTCCCGTAATACCCGATTTTTTTATTGGGCTTATGCACTACCACTATACAAGAGTAAGTAGGATTGTGTGCAGGAAAATATCCGACAAAGCTGGCAACGTACTTGACGTCATCTGTTGTATAATCAATTTGACAAGTTCCTGTTTTACCAGCAATGGCTAACGTTTCATCATAAATATTATGAGCAGTTCCCCATTTGTTTTTTACCACGCCTTCCATAAGATGTTGCAACTTACCTAGTGTTTCTTGCGAACAAATAGCCGGATTGATTACCTCCTTGGGATAAGATTTGACATTTTTACCATCAAGTGTTTTGACTGCCGAAACAAAGCGGGGCATCACCAATTCACCGTTGTTGGCAACGGCATTGTAGTAACTCAAAGTTTGAAGCGGTGTAAGCATTACGCCATAGCCAAAAGCCATCCACGGCAGGTCCAAACCATCCCAATCGGCATCTTTAGGATGCGGTATTTTGGGTGTCCCCTCACCTGAAATAGCCACACCTAAAGGTTTGTCCAGTCCCATGGCCATCAACCTGTCTGTGAACTGTGAAGGGTTCTCTTTATAGTTTTCGTAAATCAGTTTTACAACTCCAGTATTGGACGAGCTTTCAAAAACCCTACTGGCTGGAATAACACCATAGCCTCCACGTTTGGAATCTCTTACATGATATTTCCCATAAAAAGTAAGCTTTCCTTTTTCGGTATCGACCATGGTCATGGTGTCTATAACCTTATCTTCAAAGGCAGCCATCATGGAAAACAACTTAAAGGTAGAGCCAGGTTCATGTGCTTCTCCAACTGCGTAATTCAATTTTTCATAATACTTGTTCCCATCCGTTCTACCAAGGTTTGCAATGGCTTTAACAGCACCCGTTTTGGTTTCCATTACGACAACCGTTCCGTGCTCCGCTTCATACTTTTCTAAAGAGGCAAGCAAGGCGTGATGAGCAACATCTTGTAAATTGGTGTCAATTGTGGACCAAACATCCAAACCGTCAATAGGTTCTTGTTGATATTGGTTTGTAAGCGGTTTCCACTGTTGTTTGGCAATACGTTGTCGCAATTGACGCCCAGGCTGACCTCGCAAGGTGACGCCATAAGCCCCCTCAAGTCCCACTTTAATATATGTACCGTCTGGTTTTTTCTGCTCATAACCTAAAGTGCGTTCAGCGATTTTACCAAGAGGGAGGTCACGCACAAATTTGCGCTCAACGATCAAACCTCCTCGAATTCCTCCCAATCGAAACATGGGAAATGACTTGATACGCCGATAGTCATCAAATGGCAGGCGACGTCCTATAAGCTGATATCTAATTTTGTTTTTACGTGCTTTCACCAACAAATTGCGATAATATTGCTTGGGCTTTTCAAACAATGTCGCAAGTGAA
Organism: Flavobacteriaceae bacterium; assembly: GCA_040261965.1. Classification (GTDB taxonomy): domain Bacteria; phylum Bacteroidota; class Bacteroidia; order Flavobacteriales; family Flavobacteriaceae; genus UBA7446. The sequence goes on along the minus strand of JBDQNA010000152.1, from coordinate 716 downwards.
TCGCTCAACGCATCTAAATTGTTATCAAACACTCGCTGGCTTACAGTAACCGCATCAAAGTGTATGGAATATTTTGAAACAGATGTCGCCAAAAGGCTACCGTCGTCGGCATAAATATTTCCTCTTACAGGGATAATCTCAAAGTTTTTGATGCTGCGCTTTTCTGCAATTTCACGATACTTATCGCCCTGATTGAGCTGTAATGACACCAATCTATAACCCACGCTTATACCGAGTGCAAAAAGCACAAAAACAACCAAGTAGCTGCGAGACATCATGTTCTTTTGCTTACTCATCCGATTGTATTATGATTTTTGTTGGTGCTTTATCTGGTGGGAAAACGCCTTGATTTTTAAGAGCATATGCCAATTGAGTTTCCATCCTTTTGTGCATCACTTTTTCGCGAACCGAAACAAACTCACTACGAACAGCTTGTAATTCTTTGTTTGCTTGCCCAATTTGTACCACTTTTTGATCTACTTGATGGGAGGCAGTAATCATCAGTCCTGCTAGAAAAAAAACAAACAGGATAAATCGCCAGTTTTTTGATGCGCCCTCTTGCACCAAAAATGTTCCTTTAAGCAGATTTAAAATTCCTGTTTTCATAAGCGTTGCGCTATTCGCAATTTGGCACTTCGTGCTCTGTTATTTCGTTTAATCTCCTCTTGATCGGGAACTACCAAACCACCGCATTTTTTAAAATACAATGTGGGGGT
>JBDQNA010000020.1:0-11345 GCA_040261965.1 Flavobacteriaceae bacterium | reverse complement strand
TTTGCCTGGTGCCATCACGGATTTTTTTGAAACCACAAACGATTCGCTGGCCGTAAAATTCAGCACCAAAAGCCGCGTTGACTACGGTAATTTATCCCTGCGATTGGGCAACGTACCCACATTCCCCATTTTCATTGATGTACTAGATGAAAAAGAGGAAATAAAGCGCTCTATTTATGTGACAGAACCGCAGGGCTTATACCGCTTTGCTTATCTAAAACCGAATAAATATTACATCAGGGTGCGTATTGATGAAAACGCCAATGGAAAATGGGATACGGGTCATTACCTAAAAAAGCAACGGCCAGAACCCGTCTATCATTTCGAAACACAGCTAGATGTTCGGGCCAATTGGGAATTGCAAGAGCAGTTTATTTTAAAATAAAATCGTCTCGATCCTCTAAAAAAGGAAGCTTTTCTCGTGTTTTATGTAAGGTATCGAGGTCAATGGTAAAATGAGCGGTGGATTCTTTTTCGTTCATAAAAATCATTTCATCCCCCAAAGCAGTATAGGCTGCCGAAGCCCCTGGATAAGTCAAGCGATAGGCATCTTTCCCCATTCTATTTACGCCAACGCTATAGGCCATGTTTTCAATGGCACGTGCACGCAAAAGAGCATTCCATGCCTGAATGCGGGCTGCAGGCCAGTTGGCAACGCAAATCAAAAGATCATAATTATCTGTGTTGCGCGCAAATACAGGAAAGCGCAAGTCATAACACACCAAAGGACGAATACGAAAACCTGCATATTCAATCAAGGTGGATCCCACGCCAGCGCGATACAGCTTTGATTCACCTGAAGGAGTATATGGATGCACTTTATCGTAAGTATCTACGTGCTGGTTTGGATGCACAAAAATAAAGCGATTGTAAAAGTAAGCTCCTTCTTTTATGGCAAGGCTGCCACAAATTGCCGTATGATGTGCCTTTGCCATTTCTTTCATCCAGTGCATGGAAGGACCCTTCATAGTTTCGGCTATGGCTTCTGGTTTCATAGTAAAGCCCGTCGCCCACATTTCGGGAAGCACAACGAGAGTTGTCTCCTTGGGCAGTTCATATAGCTGCTTTTCCAGCTGCTCTTGATTTGCCATAGGATTATGCCAAACGGAGTTGTGCTGAAGCATGGCAATGTGCAAAAAAATCATGTTATGAAGTTACTATTTTTTGTAGATTTAGAAACCCAAACATTAAAATAACCTACTTAAACGTTATGAATATTTCGTTATCCCTTTCAACAATTGCAGTAATTATAATTTTGATAATTGTGCTCACCAAACATCAAAACAGGCGTAAAAAATAAATGTCTTTTTAGCCTTTGAGATTTGCTGCTAGGTACTCTCGGTTCATGCGGGCAATGTTCTCAAGGGAAATTCCCTTAGGACATTCGACTTCGCAAGCGCCAGTGTTGGTACAATTCCCAAAGCCCTCTTCATCCATTTGTTTGACCATATTCATTACGCGATCAGTAGCTTCAACTTGTCCTTGAGGCAATAGGGCATATTGCGATACTTTGGCAGAAACAAACAGCATGGCAGAAGCGTTCTTACAGCTGGCCACACATGCGCCACAGCCAATGCAGGAGGCTGCATCAAATGCCTTGTCAGCGGCTTCTTTTTCAATAGGTAAGGCGTTAGCATCTTGGGTATTACCAGACGTATTTACAGAAACAAATCCGCCAGCATGTTGAATGCGATCAAAAGAAGAACGGTCAACAACCAAATCTTTTATAACTGGAAAAGGTTTGGCACGGAAAGGTTCAATATGAATGGTATCACCATCTTTAAACTTACGCATATGTAATTGGCAGGTGGTGACCAGTCGGTCTGGGCCATGTGCCTCGCCGTTGATAAACATGGAGCATGCACCACAGATCCCCTCACGACAATCGTGATCAAAAGCGACAGGGTCTATGCCCTGTTCCATCAATTGTTCATTGAGCATATCCATCATTTCTAAAAAAGACATATCTGGAGAAACACCTTCAAGTGAATAGGTATGCATACGCCCTTTTGCTGTTGCGTTTTCTTGTCGCCAAATTTTTAGTTTCAGTTTCATAACTATTTGTATGACCGTGTTTTAAGTTCAATATTTTCGTATTTCAACTCCTCTTTATGGAGTATTGCCTCGCTAGGCTCGCCTTTGTGTTCCCAAGCGGAAACAAAAGTAAAGCTGGCATCGTCTCTGAGTGCTTCGCCTTCAGAACTTTGTGACTCTTCCCGGAAATGTCCCCCACATGATTCTGTCCGTTCAAGCGCATCTTTAGCAAACAATTCTCCTAACTCCAAGAAATCTGCTACACGAAGGGCTTTGGCCAGTGGTTCATTGAACGAATCTGCTGTTCCAGGAACAAAAACCTCTTTGTAAAATTCTTCTCTTAGGGCTTTGACTTCATTAATGGCCTCTTTCAACTGCTTTTCGTTACGTGACATCCCACACTTATCCCAAATGATTTTACCCAATTTTCGGTGGAAATAATCTACTGTTTTGGAACCTTTATTATTCATAAAAGCATCTATTTGGGAACGTACACTTGCTTCGGCTGCTTCAAATTCAGGTGAATCTGTGGCGATGGGCCCTGTGCGTATATCGTCAGCCAGGTAATCCCCTATGGTATAGGGCAATACAAAATAGCCATCGGCTAATCCTTGCATAAGCGCAGAAGCTCCCAAGCGGTTGGCCCCATGATCTGAGAAATTTGCTTCACCTATGGCAAAACAACCGGGTACAGTGGTCATCAAATTATAATCTACCCAAACACCTCCCATAGTATAGTGTACCGCAGGATAAATCATCATTGGGGTTTCATAAGGGTTTTGATCTACGATTTTCTCATACATCTGAAATAGGTTTCCATACTTCGCTTTGATGATTTCTTTACCCAATTTTCTTACAAGACCCATATCGCTTTCGTCTAGGCCTTTAACATGGGCTTTTTCTTTTCCATAACGTACTATCGCATCAGCAAAGTCCAAATAAACGGCTTCGCCCGTTTTGTTTACGCCATATCCTTCGTCACAGCGCTCTTTTGCAGCACGTGAGGCCACATCTCTTGGCACTAAGTTTCCAAAGGCAGGGTAGCGTCTTTCTAAATAGTAATCGCGGTCTTTTTCTGCCAACTCTGTTGGTTTAAGCTTGCCTTCGCGAATCGCTGCGGCATCCTCTTTCTTTTTAGGTACCCAAATACGACCATCATTTCGCAACGACTCTGACATCAAAGTCAATTTAGACTGATTTTCACCAGAAACAGGGATGCAAGTAGGGTGAATTTGTGTAAAACAAGGATTTGCAAAATAGGCGCCTTTTTTATGTATTTTCCAAGCTGCAGTTACATTACTTCCCATAGCATTGGTAGACAGATAAAATAGATTGCCATAGCCTCCAGAAGCAATTACCACTGCGTGTGCCGCATGGCGCTCAATCTCACCTGTGACCAAATTCCTGGTGATGATTCCTCTAGCCTTGCCATCAACCTTTACAAGATCTAGCATTTCGTGGCGGTTGTACATTTTAATTTTTCCACGTCCAATTTGACGGTTCATTGCCGAATAGGCCCCCAACAGCAGTTGCTGTCCGGTTTGTCCTTTGGCATAGAAGGTTCTGGATACCAATACCCCGCCAAAAGAGCGGTTATCCAACAATCCGCCATAGTCACGAGCAAAAGGAACGCCCTGCGCAACACATTGGTCGATAATATTGGTAGAAACCTCCGCCAATCGGTATACGTTCGCTTCTCGAGAACGGTAATCGCCACCTTTAACGGTGTCATAGAATAAGCGATAGGTCGAATCGCCATCACCTTGATAATTTTTAGCTGCATTGATACCACCCTGCGCGGCAATAGAATGCGCACGTCTAGGGGAGTCTTGAAAACAAAATGCCTTTACGTTATAGCCCAATTCTGCAAGTGTTGCTGCGGCAGAGCCTCCTGCTAAACCCGTCCCTACCACAATAACGTCTATCTGACGCTTGTTGGCAGGACTTACCAGGTTAATATTGTTTTTGTGATTTGTCCACTTCTCGGCTATTGGACCTTCGGGGATTTTCGCGTCTAACCTTGCCATATTAGTGATTTAAAAAGTGAAAAATAGCGATGAATGCAAAGCCTAGTGGAATGCCTATGGCATATACCTTACCAAAGGATTTCAAGGCTGGTGTGTATTTGTTATTGACCCCCATAGACTGGAATGCCGAGGCAAAACCATGCAATAAGTGGAGCGATAAAAAGAAGAAAGAGATGACGTAGATAATCACACGCCCCAAATCGTCAAATTTATGCACCAACTCTTCGTGGTATCTGTTGGGGTCTTCGGGCAAAAATTCGATGTATTTATAATTGATTTCTGGCACCCAAAAATCGTAAAAATGCAATCCTAAAAAAGCCAATACGGTAGCTCCTGAAATAATCATATTTCGAGAAACCCAGCTCGCATTTGTACTGCCTTTAAACACTGTGTACTTGGTTCCCCGAGCACTGCTGTTTTGCAACTCCAATACAAAGCCTAATACAAAATGGAAAATAACCCCTCCGATAAGAATGGGTTGCAACACAAACTGTACAAGTGCGTTGGTACCCATGAAATGCGAAAACTGATTGAAAATAGTTGCGCTAAACACTGAGGTGATGTTGATGATAAAGTGTTGGGCTAAAAAAACCATCAAAAAGAGACCTGAAAGCGCCATGGTAACTTTTCGTAATATAGTAGATGACAAGAGTGAACTCATGTGATTTGGCATTTATTGTGATACAAAATTAGGTGCTGAACAACTGATAACCAAAGGTTTTTAGCTATTTAGGGCAATTCTAACATAGTCGCCCTTTTTTGTTCAAATATTTGACTAATATTGTCTAAAAAGATGAAACAAAACTACTCCAAAACCAGTTCTGAGTACTGTTTATTGTTCCACAAAAAGCTGTAGGTTCCTTTCGGGAGATACACATTTCCATCATCGGCGGGCTTTAAATCGGTCTTATGTTTGCGGTTATACTGCTTGAGAGCTGCTGCTTCCATGATCAAATTGTATGGAAGTTGCTGAAGTCCTTTTACCAAACTTTCGGCTTGCTCAAATACCACAACACCTGTGTCAGAAACCAAAGACCAAACGCCGCTCGTGGGTTCTTGACTGAAAAATGTCCAGTGAAAATTAGGCGTATAGGCGTCACTCCAAACACGGTTTTTGCTGCCCCATCGTTTACTGTGCTTTTGTGTTTTGGGGGGCAATAATGCAACTGACTTGTCGAAAACTTCAGGCAGTTGTTGTAGCGCATCTAATGCAAGTACGTAAATAGATCGCCCGTGAGTCCCTATCAATAAATGATTTGCTGCTTCTTGAATAAACAAATCATGCACAGCTACACGTGGTAAATTATTGTTGAAAATATGCCAGTTTTCTCCATGGTCAATGCTCACAAACAAGCCGTTGTCTGTTCCCACATATAGCAGCTTTTTATTATTTGTATCCTCACGGATCACATTAACAGCTGCACAAGGCAAGTTGCTGCTGATATTTTTCCAGCTAGTACCCAAATCATCTGAAACATATACGTAAGGCGTGAAATCGTCCCAGCGATATCCGTTTAGGGTGGCGTAAATGCGGTTGGGGTTATGCTTGGAAAATTGTACCCTACTCACCCACAAGTCTTGTGGTAAATTGTCGCTGATACAATGCCAAGTTGTCCCGCTGTTTTGGGTAAGATGAATAAGCCCGTCATCAGAGCCGACCAGTAGAGTTCCAAAAGCATCTTGTGATTCGTCAATGGTCGTAAGTGTACCATAGGGCACATTGCCTTTTTTAGGTCCCTTTGTAAGGTCTTCAGAAATGGCTTCCCAGGTATCGCCTTGGTTCAGCGAGCGGTGGAGCTTATTGCTGCCCATATAAAGGATGTCATTGTTATGTGAAGAAAGTAGAATAGGGGTTTGCCAATTAAAGCGAAAAGGGGCTTCTCCCAACTTGTGTTTGGGTTGTATGTATTTGCGCGCTCCATCAGCACGGTCAATACGAAAATAATTGCCAAATTGATATCCTGTATATACGATGTTTGCGTTTCGATTATCCACTTGGATTTGCATGCCATCGCCACCCATAATGCCAGTCCAAGAATTATGTCCACTTTGGTGCCAACGTACGCTTTCTGTTGCGGTATGTTGCGCTTCCCAAACGCCATTGTCTTGTAATCCGCCATACACATGATACGGTTTTTGGTTATCGGCATAAACGGTGTAAAATTGGCCCACGGGGGGTTGATTTGCTTTAATCCAATTTTGACCTCCGTCATAACTGATATTAACCCCACCATCATTACCATTAACAAGGTGCTTTGGGTTTTTGGGATTGATCCACAGGGCATGATGATCGGCATGTACATTGGGAGCATCTAGGGGCTTAAACGACTTACCCCCATCTGTTGATGTTAAAATAGGCACCCCATAAATATAAATGTGATTGGTATCAGAGGGAGATACGTGTACCATGCCAAAATAATAACCATAGCTGTAATAGATATCATCCAAAAAGTCTGTATGCGTTTTGCTCCATGTCTGTCCACCATCATCGCTACGAAATACTTCTGCCCCCACTACAGGCGTATCAGTTAAATCGTCGTTGGCATTGTGTAGGTAAAGTGCTATATCAGAAGGCTTTAATTTACCATTGCGTACCTCTTCACGAACACGATCGGCTGAGTATGCTTTTGGAAAGCCATTATCAGTTAAAAAGGCGCTGAGGAGTTTTTTGTCTATGGCCATAAAAGCCTCGAGGGATATCCCTTCAAAATCTTGTTTTTTGAGTTTGGCTTGGGGGGTGTCAAACAGGGGCCTCCTCTTCTGGTTATCAACGATGGCATAAACCGTATTGGCATCATATGCTGCTAAACCTATACGGCCAACTCCTTCGCCTTGAACAAAACCACTTTCGGGCATGCTTATTACGCCCCAACTGTTGCCTGCATCGGTACTTTTATAAATACCCGAGTTGGCTCCACTCCCCTTGAAATCCCATGCTTTACGGTCTTTTTCCCAAGCTGCGGCATATTGTATGTTGTAATTCCCTGGTACAACACTCAATTCAATAATCCCTGTTGGATCTGTAAGGACAAGGGTTTGTGTCCATGATTTTCCGCCGTTTGTCGTTTTATAAATCCCTCTTTTATCACTTTTAGAATAAAGTGGGCCCACAACGCCCACAACCACCTCGTCAGGGTTGTTAGGGTTAATTTCGATCTTGCCAATATGGTGTGCCGCTGCCAATCCCAGTTGCGTCCAACTGCTTCCTTTGTCTGTGGATTTTAAAATTCCCATTCCGGCATAAGAGGATCTCGATGCGTTGTTCTCACCAGTTCCCACATAAATGGTATGTGTAGGCCAATGTACGGCTATATCGCCTATATTTTGGGTGGGGCTGTTGTCCATCACAGGGGTAAAACTAGTGCCATTGTTATTTGTATACCACAAACCTCCAGAAGCGTAAGCTACATAAAATTCGTGTGTGGCGTTGGGGTTTACGTCCAAATCCGTCACGCGTCCGCTCATCACGCTAGGTCCTATATTACTCAGCGGAAGTTCTGCCACCCATGAAGTGGCTACAAGTGCATCCAGCTGATTTGAGTTTTGCTGAATGTCGATAGGGGAAGTTGCTGAAGGTTGGGCGAATACCAATGAAAAAGCGAGGCAAAAAAATAGATGTTTCATGTGTACTAATTTTATGTGAATATAATTTTTTTACTTTACCATATGAAATATACACGCCTCCCTTCTGCTGTTTTTACCAAACACCGCCAACGATTTATGGCAAAACTCAAACCCAATAGCATTGCTGTGTTCAATGCAAATGACATATACCCCATCAGTGCCGACAGCACTTTGCCATTTGAGCAACACCGCGATTTATTTTACCTCACAGGTATCGACCAAGAGGAAACCATCCTGATGCTTTGCCCTGATGCAAAAGACCCAAAACACCGCGAGATGGTTTTTGTACGAGAGACCAATGCGCATATTGCCGTCTGGGAAGGACACAAACTCACCAAAAGTGAGGCTGCTGCAGTGACAGGTATTGACCATGTGCAGTGGACTACGGATTTTGAAGCATCCTTTTTGGAATTGGCCAAGCAGACCGAAAACATTTACATCAATACCAACGAACACTATCGTGCTAAAGTAGAAACCCAAACAAGAGAAGATCGCTTTATTGAATGGTGCAAGGAGCAATTCCCTAAAAAGAATTACGAAAAAAGTAATTTTATTTTACAAGGGTTGCGCGGCGTAAAAGACCCTGAAGAAATTGCACATATACAACAGGCATGTGACATAACCGAAAAGGGGTTTAGGCGCATCTTGGGTTTTGTAAAACCAGGTGTTTGGGAGTTTGAGATTGAAGCAGAGTTTTCACATGAATTTCTTAGCAACCGGTCTAAAGGCTTTGCATACACGCCCATCATTGCGTCTGGATCCAACAGTAATGTATTACACTATATTGAGAACAGCCAGCAGTGTAAAGCGGGCGAATTGATCTTAATGGACGTAGGTGCCGAATATGGAAACTATGCCTCTGACATGACGCGAACCATTCCAGTCTCCGGCCGATTTACTCCACGACAGCGTGACGTTTATGAGGCTGTTATTAAGGTGAAAGACGAGGCCACCAAGTTACTGACACCAGGAGTACTATGGAAAAATTACCATGTAGAAGTTGGTAAATTGATGAGTAGCACACTTGTTGATTTAGGCCTACTCACCAAAAAAAAGGTGTCAAACAATACTGAGGCCTATAAAAAGTACTTTATGCACGGAACTTCTCACCATTTGGGTTTGGATACGCACGACTATGGTTTGTTGGACGAGCCCATGCAAGCCAATATGGTTTTCACGGTTGAGCCAGGAATTTATATTCCCGATGAAGGTTTTGGAATCCGATTGGAAGATGATGTTGTAGTACAAGCCACAGGTGCTCCTGTAAATTTAATGGCCAATATTCCAATTGACCCTGATGAAATTGAGGCCCTGATGAACGTCTAAAATGCCTTCCAGCCTTGAGCTTTAAGTGGAATTACCTCATTGCCACGTGTGACCAAATTTGCGCTATCAGACTTGTCGGTCATATGGCCAATAACCGTTAGGTTCGGATTGGCTTTTATCTTTTCAAAATCGTCTTGTTTGATGGTAAACAGCAGTTCGTAGTCCTCACCGCCGCTGAGGGCAAGTGTGGTGCTGTCCACATTAAACTCTTCACACACTGCTATAAACTGCGGATCCAACGGGATTTTTTCTTCATATAGTCGACAACCGAGCTCGCTTTGTTTGCACAAATGCAATACTTCTGAGGAAAGTCCATCGCTTATATCTATCATGGATGTGGGTATTACTTTTAGCACTTCAAGAAGTGCTATGATATCTTTTCGCGCTTCGGGTTTTAGCTGTCGCTCTACCAAATATGTATAGGGATCAAGATCTGGTTTGTGATTGGGATTGGCTTTAAACACTTCATTTTCTCGTGCCAACACCTGCAAGCCCATGTAGGCCGCGCCCAAATCTCCGGTAACCACTAGAAGGTCTTTTTCATTTGCACCACTACGCATGATGGCGCCTGTTTTGGGAGCAATACCCATGGCGGTGACCGAAAGTTGTATGCCTTGTTTAGAAGAGGTGGTATCGCCACCAACCAAATCAACACCATAAGTTTTACACGCTAAGTGAATACCCGAGTATAATTCTTCCATAGCTTCTAAAGAGAAGCGATTAGAAACCGCAATTGACACCAGTACTTGTGTAGCTTGCGCGCCCATGGCATAGATGTCTGATAGGTTTACCACCACAGCCTTATAACCGAGGTGTTTGAGCGGCATATAACCCAAATCAAAGTGTACGCCTTCAATAAGCATATCTGTGCTTACAACCGTTTCTCCCTCGTGTTTGATAACCGCTGCGTCATCGCCTATGCCGTGTAAGGTTGATGGCAGAGCTGCTGTAACTGATTTGGTAAGGTGTTCAATCAAGGCAAATTCTCCGAGGTCTTCAAGAGAAGTTTTAGAGGGTTTTTTTTCTTCAAGCATGGCGCAAAATTAGGTTATTTTGGGTTGATAAATGGGTCAGATATCGAAAAGTGATATAACACAATATACAAACCTGATGGCTTAGGCACTGCATCAATCCAAAATGTGGTATATTTGTGGTTTGGAATTAATCCAAATAAAGCTATGATTAAAGTTTCGTCACAAGCAAAAGAAAAAGTAGTTCAGATGATGCAAAGCGACGGCGTGGACATTGCTTCACACTTTGTACGCGTTGGTGTAAAAAGTGGTGGCTGTTCTGGCTTGTCTTATGAGCTTAAATTTGACGCTTCACTTGGTGAGGATGATAAGATTTTTGAAGACAACGATGTGCGCATTGTGGTAGACAAAAAAAGCTTTTTGTATCTTGTTGGAACTACACTCGAATATTCAGGTGGATTAAATGGTAAAGGGTTTGTATTCAACAACCCGAACGCCAATCGTACCTGTGGTTGTGGTGAGAGTTTTTCGCTTTAAAAAGCATGCTATGGCATACACAGAAGAAGAATTAAAAAAAGAGCTCGAAACTAAAGAGTACGAATACGGATTTTACACTGATATAGAGTCGGATACATTTCCTGTTGGGCTTAACGAAGACATTGTTCGAGCTATCTCTGCTAGAAAAAACGAACCTGCTTGGATGACCAAATGGCGCTTAGAAGCCTTTGAAAAATTCCAACAAATGGAAGAACCCGATTGGGCCAATGTCAAATACGAAAAGCCCGATTTGCAAAGCATTGCTTATTATTCTGCCCCAAAAGCACAAGTCAAATACGATAGCTTGGATGAGGTAGATCCTGAATTGCTTAAAACTTTTGAAAAACTGGGGATATCACTGGAAGAGCAAAAAAAATTAGCTGGTGTTGCCGTAGATATCGTCATGGATTCGGTTTCGGTTGCCACCACGTTTAAAGATACGTTGGCTGAAAAAGGAATTATTTTCTGTTCTATTTCAGAAGCCATCAAAGAACACCCTGAGCTGGTAAAGAAATATATTGGTTCTGTTATTCCCCGGACCGACAACTACTACGCAGCGTTAAACTCTGCTGTTTTTTCTGACGGGTCATTTTGCTATATTCCTAAGGGAGTGCGCTGTCCGATGGAGCTATCTACCTATTTCCGCATCAATCAAGCGGGGACTGGGCAGTTTGAACGCACCCTTGTTATTGCTGATGAAGGTAGTTATGTAAGTTATTTGGAGGGGTGCACTGCGCCCGCGCGCGACGAAAACCAACTGCACGCAGCTGTAGTGGAGCTCGTTGCACTGAACAATGCCGAAATAAAATATTCCACTGTTCAAAAT
>JBDQNA010000136.1:0-3132 GCA_040261965.1 Flavobacteriaceae bacterium | reverse complement strand
TAGTAAAACTTACCGGTGCATAACACCAATGTTTTTACCGCTTTTGCCTGAACGCTATCATCGTCAATCAAGGGCATAAACTGACCCGTTGCCAAGGCTTCTTTTGAAGAAACGGCCATTGGGTGTCGTAACAAACTTTTTGGCGTAAATACCACCAATGGTTTTCGGTATGATGATTTAAGCTGTCGGCGTAACATATGGAATAAGTTGGCTGGGGTGGTTACATCAGCCACAAACATATTGTCTTTAGCACAAAGCTGTAAATAGCGCTCCATTCGTGCTGAGGAGTGCTCTGCACCCTGCCCTTCATACCCGTGTGGAAGGAACAACACCAAGCCGTTCTGCATTTTCCATTTGTCTTCAGCAGAAGACAGGTATTGGTCGATCATAATTTGTGCGCCGTTACTAAAGTCTCCAAACTGTGCTTCCCAAATGGTCAGGGCATTTGGGCTGGCCATAGCAAAGCCGTAATCGTAGCCCATAACGCCATATTCAGATAGGGAAGAGTTGAAGATATTAAAACGTCCTTGGGATTTGTTTAGGCTGTTTAAAAGCACCACTTCTTCTTCAGAATCTTCGACTTTCATCACCGCATGTCGATGTGAAAAGGTACCGCGCTCAACATCCTGTCCAGAAATACGTACATCATGCCCTTCTGAAAGCAAGGCGCCATAAGCCAATAGCTCGCCCATAGCCCAATCCAATTGGTTGCGCTCAAAATACATGGCCTTGCGGTCTTTTACCAAACGCTCTGTTTTGCGTAAGAATTTTTTGTCTGAAGGAAGTTCCGTAAGCGTAGCTGCAATGGCATCCAATTTTTTGAGTTCAATGGAGGTGTCAATAGGCAGAAGCATGTCTTTTTGCTTGGCGCGTTGGTATCCTGTCCATTGATCTTGCATAAATGGCGTGATGACCGTGTTGGAAGCCAATCGTGCGTCCTCAAGTTTCTCTTCAAGTGTTTCTTTGTAGATCGTTTCCATTTCATCCAACACATCTTGAGTAATTACACCTCTAGACATCAGCTTGGCAGCATAGATATCACGAGGGTTTTTGTGTTTGCCTATGGCCTTATATAATTTAGGTTGTGTAAATCGAGGTTCATCCCCTTCGTTATGACCGTATTTTCTATAGCCGAGCAAGTCAATAAATACATCCCGTGAAAAGCGGTTGCGATAGGCCAAAGCAAAATGCATGGCATGTACCACTGCCTCTGCATCGTCAGCATTTATGTGCAGGACGGGTGAAAGGGTGACTTTGGCAACATCTGTACAATAAGTACTTGAACGCCCGTCGAGATAATTGGTGGTAAAGCCTATTTGATTATTGACCACAATGTGTATAGTGCCCCCGGTTCTGTAGCCGTCGAGTTGTGCCATTTGCACCACTTCATATACGACTCCCTGGCCTGCAATGGCGGCATCCCCATGAATAAGAATGGGCATTACTTTTCGCGTGTCCCCATTGTAGTTGTTATCTTGTTTGGCACGTGTAATGCCTTCCACTACAGCATTCACTGCTTCTAGGTGAGAGGGATTGGGTGCAATATTCATGTTCACTTGATAACCAGCATCCGTTTGCCGCTTTGACGTCCACCCTAAGTGATACTTAACGTCGCCGTCAAAGACCTCTTCTTCGTAGTCCTTACCATCAAACTCGCTGAAAATATCTTGTGCAGGTTTACCAAAAATATTGGTCAAGGTATTAAGACGACCACGGTGTGCCATCCCTACCACAAATTCTTCCACTCCTTCTTTGGCTGCGCCCTCAATAAGCGCATCTAAGGCCGGAATAAGCGTTTCGCCTCCCTCTAGGGAAAAGCGTTTTTGGCCCACATATTTGGTGTGTAAGAAACTCTCAAAAGCAACGGCTTCATTTAATTTTTTAAGGATATGCTTTTTTTCATCATTGCTAAAGTTGGGGTGGTTGCCGTTCTTATTGATCCATTTTTGAATCCAGTTTACACGTTGCGGATGACGGATAAACATATACTCCAACCCTATGGATTCGCAGTAGATACTCTCCAAGTGCACAATGATATCAGCCAGTTTTGCTGGGCCAACTCCTAAGATTTCACCAGCAGAAAATACCGTATCGAGGTCTTCATGGGTCAGTCCAAAATTTTCAATAGCAAGGGTAGGTTTGTATTTTCTACGTTCTCGCACTGGGTTTGTACGCGTAAAAAGGTGTCCGCTCCCACGGTAACCGTCTATAAGTTTTACGACACGAAATTCTTTGAGAACAGCTTCGGGGACTTTGTCGTCGGTATATTCAGCGCTGTTTTCTACACCAAAGTCAAATCCTTGGAAAAAGGCACGCCAGCTGGGCTCTACGCTATCAGGGTTTATGAGGTATTGGTCGTAAAGCTGCGCAAAGTGCGCCGCATGGGCTGCATTGAGAAACGAATACTTATCCATTGAGGAGTAATTGTACTAAACAAATGTACTGCATTTGCATTTATTAACGCATGATTTCGTTGAAAAAAACTAGTTTATAGTATAGTAAAAAACTGTAGTTTTGAATGTGTTTGCTTTAGTCGATTGTAACAACTTCTACGCTTCTTGTGAGCGCATTTTTCAACCCACATTAAACGACAAGCCTATAGCTATTTTGTCCAATAATGACGGTTGTGTCATTGCGCGCAGCAACGAGGCCAAGGCTCTTGGGTTACCCATGGGGGCGCCAGCACACCAATTTTCATCCTTTTTTAGGCAGCACAAGGTTCAGGTTTTTTCGTCCAACTATCCGCTCTATGGAGACATGAGCCAACGCGTGATGGAGGTCTTACGCCAATTTACGCCCGAAGTGGAAGTGTACAGCATTGACGAGGCATTTTTACATTTTGATGGTTTCGAGCATTATGATATGGAAGCTTATGCACAACAAATGCGTAAGCGTGTAGGCAAATGGACTGGAATGCCCGTTAGCATCGGACTTGGTCCCAGTAAGGGTCTTGCTAAAGTAGCCAACCGTGTGGCCAAAAAATTCGCCGACAGAACCAACGGTATCTATGTAATTGACTCAGAAGAAAAGCGCATTAAGGCACTCAAGTGGCTGCCCATTGCAGACGTTTGGGGCATTGGCCGCAAACACGCACGCCGGCTCGCACTCAACGAAGTGAAAACCGCCTATGAC
>JBDQNA010000093.1:0-5024 GCA_040261965.1 Flavobacteriaceae bacterium | reverse complement strand
TCCTTCAATCCATTTACTGTCTGAAAAGGGCAAAATGACTACTGGAAATGCCAAGCCTTTTGCCTTGTGTGTGGTCATGATTTTGACTGCATTTCTGTTTTCAGGCGGTCGAACGGTCCAATTCTCTTTGTTTAACTCCCAATGTGAAATAAGCTCTATTGGCGTGCCTTCTCTGTTGCCTTGCCATTTTAATACTTCATCTAAAAAGGCTTGAATGTGTGCTGTTAGTTGTGTTGTCAGCGAAAGCGCCCATACCGCATATTCTAAAGCAGCATAAATAGGTAGCTGATTAAATGTTCTCAAATCAAATTTTTGATTCGACACCGACAAAAGTGATTGTCGTAACGGCTGTCGCATTTGTTGTATTGTCCACTCAAAAGGGTTGGGCTGTGAAATGGCAAAGTGTTCTAAAACAGCGTAGCCGTTTATCTTGCTTTTAGGCGCTACACGCAGTTTTACAAGGTTCATTAAAAACTGTACCGCTGGACTTTGTGATACAAGCAAAGACTCAGATGATGTAATTTGAATTCCAGCTTCTGTGAGTGCTTTGGCAATCTGTACAGCTTGCTTATTTTTTCTTACTAAAACGCAAATGTCTTCAAAACCATACCCTTGTTCTAAGCAGTCTTTGACACGCGCAAGTACTTGGTCTTGATATGCTGCTTTACGTTCTTCATTGTTTTTGCCCTCTACCGTTGCAATCGTAACATAGCCGCCGTTTTTGCTGTTAGCTTCTTGACTACAGGACTTTGCATAAAGCTCTTGCTGAGAAAGTAGGGGCAAAAACGCGGATGCTTTGGAAAAAAAATCATTATTAAACGAAACAATTTTTGGCAAGCTTCTAAAGTTTTTTGGGAGACTTTCTACTACGGGGGCTATAGTAAAAGGGGCCTCTTTATTGGCCAAGGCCATAAACTGCTCTGGATGCCCACCGCGCCATCTGTATATAGATTGCTTTGCATCGCCCACTAGAACCAAAGAACCTTGACGTTCACTGTCTTCCAAGGCGTGTGAAAACAACGGGTAGAGGTTGGCCCACTGCAGTGAAGACGTGTCTTGGAATTCATCTACAAAAAAATGTTGGAAACGCACGCCAAGCCGTTCATACATAAAGTGGGTGTCCGTATCTTTAATCGCGTCTGATATCATCTTGTTAAAAAACCCTAACAACTGATTGTTTCGCTCATCTTGTAAGGCCGATACTCCCTGGCCAATATGCTGCATAAGCGACAGAGGAACCACATTCCTACGGAGTAAGTTTAACAAAACAAGCTGTCGCCAATATTGAGTGTAGGTTTCAAGAAGTGCCATCACCTGCTCTTGAATGCTGCCAAAAGAGTCTCGCGCTTGGTCAGGGGCGTTCTTTTTTAAAAATGTTCCTGTTTCGAGACCTCTAGATACGGTTGTGTTGAGCATTTCCTTAGGCCATTGGCCATCTGCCAATAGTTTTAACAGCTTAGGTAAGGATTCATAAGGAAAAAGCGTTGCCGGGATTTGCAAATCCTCAAATGCTATAAGTATTGCTTTTGACGCTGCTTGAATGGGCGCCTGTATGGTTTCTATTTGGGTTTTTAACTTCTGATTCAGCTCAACAAAGGCGTTCATTGGCACTGCTTCCAAGTTTGCCAGCGACTTCATATGATTTTCGTTTAAATACATTTGAGCAATCGTGATCAGCTCCTTAGTAACGTCCCAAGACTTTAAGTCGTCTGATTTTTGCAACACATAATTGACCAAAACTCGGGTGAGCGCTTTGTCCTCTCCTGCCTTGCTAAGCACTTGCTCCACAACTTCTGTCATAAAAGACTTGCCGTCTAAGGCAACTTCAAAACGCGCATTGATTCCCAAGTCGCGGGCAAAGGTTCGGATGATCTTATGTGTTAATTTGTCTATAGTAGCTACCTGAAGCTGTCCAAAATGATGTAAAATATAATGGTACGCTTTTTTTGATCGCTGATGTAACTGATCGTCTGTTATGCCGCACATTGCTGCCACTTCCAAAAACATCATGTCTTCCTTGTCCCGCTTTGTTGTTGATGCAAAAGAAGCTAGGTGAAATAACATGCGGGATTTCATTTCTTGTGCGGCCTTGTTGGTAAAGGTAATGGCAAGTAAGCGTCTTATTTGTTCTGGTTGGTTGCTGTTAAGCAACCGAAAGAGAAAAGAGCGCACAAGCGTATGGGTCTTTCCAGATCCTGCCGAAGCATTATAAATAACAAAAGGAGGTGTGGCTATGCTTGACACGGCAATTGGTCTTTATCAGAACTAAATATAGGAATATATGTGTAACTTTGTGCGAAATAAAACATAAACTATGGCTTTTAAACTTCCTTCTCTTCCTTACGCAGCTGATGCGTTGGAACCCCACATTGATGCAAAAACAATGGAAATCCACCACGGAAAACACCACAATGCTTACACCTCCAAACTAAATGCAGCCATTGAAGGCACAGCACTTGAAGGCAAATCAATTGAAGAACTTTTAGGTGACCTTGATATGAGCAACGCTGCCGTTCGCAATAATGGCGGAGGTTACTATAACCACTGCTTATTTTGGGAAGTCATGGGTCCTGATTCGGGGGAAATGACTTCTGAACTACGTAGTGCAATTGATGCGGCATTTGGTTCTTTCGACATGTTCAAAGATGCTTTTTCAAAAGCAGCAGCCACGCAGTTTGGCTCAGGATGGGCATGGCTGTGTGTGCATAGCGATGGCAAATTAGAGGTCTGTTCAACGCCTAATCAAGACAATCCGCTGATGAAAAGCGTCGGCTGTGGGGGAACTCCCATACTTGGATTGGATGTTTGGGAGCACGCTTATTACCTAAATTACCAGAATAGACGCCCAGATTATATTGAAGCTTTCTTTAATGTTGTCAACTGGTCTGAAGTTAGCAAACGCTACGCAGGGAACTAAAAATCAACCTGTTATAAAACAGAAAAGAGGGCTATTTAAGCCCTCTTTTTTTGTATAAAATAAAAAAGGTGGAAGGAATCCACCTTTTTTGCCCCAAATCTTACCATGAACTTAACCTACTTATGTTATGGCTTTGCTAATATACAAACAGAATTTACAAATCAAAGCAAAATTTAATTTTTTTTTAAATTTCAATAAGCGCGACCCTTATTACCCTCATAAAAATTGATGTAGGCTTGGTTGACAACTTTATTCCCGCCATCCGTAGGATAGTTGCCTGTGAAATACCAATCGCCTTTGTTTTCAGGACAGGCTTGGTGCAAATTTGCAACAGACTGAAAAATAACATCTACTTCCGCATTGATGTCTTTGGTGCGAAGCATAACCGAAATTTGTTTTGAAATCTCCTCATCTGTAAATTGATCATAAAGGGGCTTAACATGGTTTTGAATGTCAGCTACCTTGTGATTTATTGTCGCTTTAGCCTTCTCGTATACCGTTTTTAGCTGTGCTGTTTTATTGTGTTTTTCCAATAGTGCTAGCATCGCTCTAAATGCAATTAAATCTTCTAAGCGTGCCATATCAATACCATAGCAGTCTGGATATCGAATCTGTGGTGCGCTGGAAACCACAACAATCTTTTTTGGTCCTAGGCGATCTAATATTTTTAATATGCTCTTTTGCAAGGTCGTTCCGCGAACAATACTGTCATCAATAATCACAAGGTTATCGTCTTTGTTTACAGAGCCGTAAGTGATATCATAAACATGAGCAACCAAGTCATCTCTACTGCTGTCTTCTGTGATAAACGTACGAAGCTTGACGTCCTTAAGTATAACCTTCTCTATTCTTGGTCTTGGAGATAACAACGCCTTTAAGCGGTCTGGGGAAAGGTTGTCTTCCTTCAATATGGCAGCCCCTGATTGTTCAAGCATAAAGTCCTGTGCCCGTTGAACAAGTCCGTAAAAAGACGTTTCGGCTGTATTTGGGATATATGAAAAAACGGTGTTCTTCAAGTCCCCATTTAGCGACTCATATATTTTTGGAAACAAGAGGCGTCCGAGCGCCTTTCGCTCGTTGTAAATGTCCGCATCGTTTCCTCGGGAAAAGTAAATTCTTTCGAACGAACAAGCCAGTCGTGAGGTTGGGGCATTAATTTTAGTAAGAGAAACCGTTCCTGCCTTCTTTATGATTATAGCGTGTCCTGGATGTATTTCTTGAATGGACTCCTTGGGCACATTGAAAACCGTCTGTATGGCTGGGCGTTCTGATGCTACCACCACAACCTCATCGTCTTTGTAATAAAATGCGGGGCGAATCCCTGCAGGGTCTCGCAACACAAAAGAATCCCCATGACCGAGTAATCCACCAATGACATAGCCACCATCCCAATTTTTCGATGCTTTGCGTAAAATTTTGGCAATATTCAATCGCTTGGCAATCTCAGGAGAAGCCGCTTGCTTGTCAAAACCTTCTGTTTTGAGTTTTTTATAGAGCTTGGCGACAGAGTCGTCCAAAAAGTGCCCTATTTTTTCCATAACGGTAACGGTATCGGCTTTTTCCTTTGGATGTTGCCCTA
Source organism: Flavobacteriaceae bacterium (assembly GCA_040261965.1). Classification (GTDB taxonomy): domain Bacteria; phylum Bacteroidota; class Bacteroidia; order Flavobacteriales; family Flavobacteriaceae; genus UBA7446. The sequence goes on along the minus strand of JBDQNA010000093.1, from coordinate 528 downwards.
GAGTAACCAGGTTTTCAAACAACTCGTTAACATTGGTTAAGTTAAAATTCCCTGCTACAATAAGATTCCTGTGCATCCAATTGTTTTGTCTCAAAAAAGGGTGTACGCTTTCTATGGTGTTCTTGCCAAAAGTTCCGTAGCGCAAATGCCCTAGCATAACCTCGCCTACATAAGGGAAGGCGGATTTTAATGCTTTTGAAGACAAGTCTTTAGTAGCTAAGCTTTGCTCAACATTATTAATGCGTGCGTTGATGGTATTGAAAATGTCTTTAATGGGTTGGGGATCAGAAGACCGAACACGGCTCATAAAACGCTCACCTGGTGCCATATCGAGTTTAATGCTTGCAAAGCCGGCACCGTCCTGGCCGCGGGTGTGCTGTTTTTCCAACATCAAATACATTTTCTGAAGGCCGTAAAAAGAGCTGCCGTATTTTTCTTTGTAGTAGTCTAGGGGTTTGAGTAGCCGAACCAGGGCTATTCCACACTCGTGCTTGATGGCATCACTCATTGGGCAAAATTAACTAAAAT
>JBDQNA010000009.1:0-16123 GCA_040261965.1 Flavobacteriaceae bacterium | reverse complement strand
TAATTAGGTCGCGTAGCTCAGCTGGATAGAGCATCTGCCTTCTAAGCAGACGGTCCTAGGTTCGAATCCTAGCGCGATCACGTTTTAATTAATGAAAAGTTGAAATTAAGCAAGCTCAAATAAAAAGCTTGCTTTTTTATTTTGGTGAAGCTGCCGTTTCTTTTGTTGGTTTTCAAAGCGGAGTTTTCTTAGGATCATAAACTAATCCTAGCGATTACATATTATCAAAAAGCAGGCTACAGACAATTTGAATTTATAGCCCTTTTTATATCCAAAAGATTTCTGTAATTCTTTGGAAAGATAGTGTACTATAAAAACGAAAAACAACCATTTAGGCTCAATAAGTGAAAAAGTGCGACTAAAGCCATTATTCGGGATAAGCAACCCGCAAGTGATAGCTACTAATGAGCTTATCTACCAATACTTTTTTAATTGTTTCAATCTCACGAAGAGTAATGTCAGCCGATAAGAATTGTTTCTCATCCATTAGACGCTGCACGATTTTGTCTACAAAGGCAATTATTTTCTCTGCGGTGGGTTCTTTTAAACTTTTTGATGCTGCCTCTACGCCATCTGAAATCATGACAATAGCCGTTTCCTTTGAAAAGGGCTTTGGACCAGGATATTGAAATTGTTCAACAGCTACCTCATCGTTATGCTGTTTTGCCTGTTGATAAAAATAAAGTACGGTTGTTGTACCGTGGTGCGTACGTATAAAGTCAACTACTCTATCTGGTAACTTGGCCTTTCTAGCAAGTGTAATCCCATGCAGCACATGCTCAATGATAATTTTAGCACTTACTTCAGAAGAAAGATCATCATGTGGACTATAAGAAGCTTGATTTTCACTAAAGAAAACTGGATTTTTCATTTTCCCTATATCGTGATACAAGGCACCTACCCTAGTGAGTAATGTATTGGCATCAATAGCATTGGCAGCTGCTTCAGCTATATTGGCTACTTGCAACGAATGTTGAAATGTCCCTGGGGCTTTGTCAGCCAGTTCACGAAGGAGTTTACTGTTAGTGTCTGAGAGTTCCAACAGCGAAGCATCGGATACCAAACCAAATACCTTTTCAAATATATATATAAGCGGTTGTACAAATAAAATAGCCAAACCATTCACTACAAAAAGCAGTAATACATCATAGGATAACTGATTCAAATTCCCGTCGTGAATTAGGGTAAAGGCAATATAAGAGACAACATATAAACCCACTATCAGTCCTACTGAAATAAACAGTTTTGCGCGCCGATATAAGTCATTTACAGTAAGGGATGCCAAAATACCAGCCATCATCTGTAAAAACATAAATTCAAAGCTATTGGGAACTAAGAAAGCAAGTAGAAAAAGAGCAATCATTAAAGAAAATAGCGCAATTCGGGTGTCAAAAAAAGTACGCAAAAGTAAGGGCAGCATACAGATAGGAACTGCGTAAACATATAAGGGATTTACATCTACAACTGGTTTTGTCAGCAAGACCATCAACAATATAATAACACACAAAAAGGTAATGCGCTTGTTGTTTTCAAAGACCAAGGGTCGTGTGCGCCACAAGAACACAAAAAGAAGTAAAACAGGGACACTAACCAATAATGTATACCCTAAAATTATCCAAGCCGTATTAGACTGGGTCCATGTTTGAGACTCATATTCAAGTTGAAGCGACTGTAATATTTTTAGCTTTTCTCCTTCAACAACCTCTCCTTTTGCGATGATTCGCGTTCCTTTAGTTACCAATCCACGAATGGGTACGATTCCTGCAAGGGCTTCCGAACGAAATTGTGCAGTTAAGGGTTCATCATACGAAACATTGGGCGTTATCAAAGAAAGCAGATACTGCGTACTGGCATCAGATAAAATACCTGTTCCTGCTTCAGTCAATTGATTTTCCAATACATTTTTAACGTCTATATCAGCATATAAATCGGTAAGTTTAATCGTCTTTTTTCTTGTGTTGTTTACCAGTGCAACCTCTTCTTCAAACAGGGTTTCAGAAAACGAAACCACACCAATAGCATACATGGCTTCGATTGTAGTGCGCCAATTGACAAAAAGAGCATTTGATGCTTCGCTAGCAGGAAGTGCTGCGACATATTGGTCAAAAGCATCAAAAAGTGCTGGCATAACCAATTGATTTACTGAAAAGTAGCGTGGAATATTTGCTTTTAAGCGTGTCCGTTCTTCTTCTAACTCATCTTCTGTTTTTTGAATAGGAAAATCATAGGGCGCCAAAAGGGTTTCATATTGCCAAGGCTTACCCGGTTGTATTTCATATTGGAAGCTTCCCGCCCTTGGAAGGAGGTATACTACCACTCCTACCACAAACAAAAAAAGCAGTATTTTATAGAGTGTAGCTTGAAACCTATAAAAGAGCGACATAAAAAAGATTTAAACAAAAATACCACTTTTCAACAGACAGCGACACGGTCTTCATTTTATCTTTATTTTTGAACTTATGACGTATGGCATTTGTGGGTTGAGTTTAGTTCCACTACGGGAAGCTGCTCAATTTGATGCACCTCTAGTAAGTGAGGTGCTATATGGTGAGTTATTTGAGGTCATTGGAACCAAAAAAAAATGGAGCAACATCAAGCTTGCAGACGGCGCTATGGGGTGGATTGACAATGCGCAATTTATTGATCTAGCGAATGAAGAATTTGCCAAACTGTCCGAGCAAGCGCCCAAAACGGCGGTTGATCTGGTCGAGTTTATTTTAAAAGACAACGCCATACTCTTCCCCGTTTCAATTGGAAGCACCATACAGAACTGCAGCTTTTTAGGCCATCAATTTGAGGGACAGACTTCTGGCGCTTCTGTTGATAAGAAAAACATTCCCCAAACCGCTTTCAGGTTTCTGAACACCCCCTATCGAAAGGGCGGAAAATCTCCCTTTGGCATTGATGAAGCAGGTTTTACACAAATCGTTTACAAGCTTTGCGGGCTAATGTTACCTAGAACAGCAACAGAGCAATCAAGACTTGGAGCGGTGCTCAGTTTTATAGAAGAATCTGAGCCAGGCGATTTGGCTTTCTTTGACGACGAAGAGGGTCGTATTATACATGTTGGAATTGTGCTTGAGAACAACTACGTCATTCATGCAGCTGGACAAGTGCGGGTAGATCGCCTAGATCAAACGGGTATCTTCAATGTTGCAAAAAATACACATACCCACCAATTAAGACTTATCAAATCCATCGCATAAAAAAACCCCGCCAAGGCGAGGTTTGTATTTTTCAAAAAACAAGGCTAGAGATTGTCTAACATATCTCTGTATTTCTTAAAGTTTGCTGTATCTCCAATCGTACCAAAAATATTTTTTAACGTGGTCAACGCATCTGTATTTTTGGGGTTAATAGAAACCAGTTTTTCTAAATAAGGTACAGCTTCAAGGAAAATACCTTCTCGTTTCTGTTTTAGGGCATCGTATTTTCTGTTTTCAGCAGCTGAATTTCCCAATGCATTCATCTGATCTACGATCTCTGCCTCTCCCTCTAAAATCATTGATGCCAAATTAAGGTAAGTAGGCTCATAGGTAGGGTCTAACTCCATAGCCTTTTTGTAATACGAAATTGCAGCATCACGGTTGCCTTTATTACCATTCACAACTCCTAAATTATAGTACAATACTGCATTGTTTGGGTCCTGTGCTATGGCTTCTTCCATAAGTGAAGCAAATCGAGCCTCGTCACCAATTTTGTTATACAAATCAGCTTCGGTAAGAATTAAGCTTACGTCCTTTGGCGATACAGAACGAGCATCTTTTACAGCTTGCATAGCAGCTTCATTATCCCCTTTTTGTACATATATCAACGCAATATTCTTAACAATTTCCGGGCGTCTGGATGGGGTTAAATCTTCGCGCAAATCCTTGAAATCTTTGGATTTTTTGTAAATCTCGAAGGTAGCTACATCAGGAACTTCCATCTCATTACCAGTGGAAACTTCAGTAGCGTAATAGACTTTCTTTCGCCCCTCATAGTTGAGATCCTTAAGTGTTGTGTAATAAGCCAAAGAAGTGTCATAATCTCCAGCATTAACAGCGCTAGAGGCCGCAAAGTATAAATAGTCTTTGTTATTTTCAGCATCTAGTTCGTATGCCGTATACAATAACTTTGAGGCAGCTAAATATTCGTTCTTGCTATTCAAATCAACCGCTTCGTTAATCAAGTCATTTGTTAAGCTTGGAACATTATTTTCTGCAAGGGAAGAGTACTTTTTAAGGTTAGCACTTTTCTCAATAGAGTTGACCTTGTCAAAAGCAGCAATGGCTTCATCAAAAGCTTTGGCTTTCTGCTTAGAAATGCCGAGTAAATAATAGTAGTGTGAACTGTATTTTGCCTCTGTGTTATCGATCAGGGGTTTCATTTCATTTAAGGCAACAAGTGCCTTCTCATAGAGGCTTGCTTCAACAAGCTTTTGTGCAGCTTTAAGCTCCTTTTTTTGTGCCATAGCCGAAAAAGAAATTAGGGCAGCTAGAAGCACTTGGGGGAAAAATTTCATATTAAGTAGTTTATGAATTATCGTTATCTTCTAATGTTACGTCAATGTCATCTACATCTTGAATCTCATCATCGTCATTCATAACCTTGGCAACCGCAGCGATTGAATCGTCGCCTTTGATATTAATCAGACGGACACCTTGTGTAGCTCGACCCATAACACGAAGGGTGTCTACACCCAATCGTATGGCAATACCTGAACGGTTGATAATCATCAAGTCATCTCCATCATTAACGTTTTTAATCGCAACCAAATTACCCGTTTTATCCGTTACAGAAAGGGTCTTTACCCCTTTTCCGCCACGGTTGGTTATGCGATAGTCGTCCAAATTGGAGCGCTTTCCATAGCCATGCTCGGAAACAACCAAAATGTCAGAGTCTAAATCATTTACAGTAACCATGCCAATAACCTCATCGTGTGCATCCTTCAAGGAAATTCCTCTTACTCCAGATGCATTTCTTCCCATTGGACGAGTCTTGCTTTCTTCAAAACGAATGGCCTTTCCAGACTTAACTGCTAAAACAACTTGCGAAAGTCCAGTCGTGAGTTTGGCTTCGAGTAATTCGTCTCCTTCACGAACTGTAATTGCGTTAATACCATTAGTCCTTGGTCTTGAATACTGCTCTAGAGATGTCTTTTTGACTTGTCCTTTTTTAGTGGCCATTACAACAAACATGCTGTTTATATAATCCTCATTTTTCAAGTCTTGCGTACAGATGAAAGCTTTCACCTTGTCATCTTGCTCTATATTGATAAGGTTTTGAATGGCTCGTCCTTTGGCTGTTTTACTTCCTTCTGGAATTTCAAATACGCGTAACCAAAAACATTTTCCTTTTTGGGTAAAGAATAACATATACTGGTGGTTGGTACCAACAAATAAGTGCTCAAGAAAGTCTTCGTTACGGGTAGTAGAGGCTTTCTGTCCTACTCCACCCCTGTTTTGGGTACGGTATTCTGCCAGCGGCGTTCTTTTGATATATCCTGCATGCGAAATGGTTATCACCACTTTCTCGTCTGGAATCATGTCTTCAACACGGAAGCTTCCACCTGCATATTCAATAGTTGAACGGCGTTCGTCTCCGTATTTATCTTTGACTTCATGCAGTTCTGTTTTAATGATGTCCATGCGACGATCTTTTTTGTCTAAAATATCCTTTAGATCGGCAATGGTTTTCATCAACTCATCAAACTCGGTGCGCAATTTGTCCTGCTCTAAGCCAGTAAGCTGGCGTAAACGCATTTCAACAATGGCCTTTGCTTGAATTTCTGTTAGCTCAAAGGTTTCAATCAATTTTTTGCGCGCTTCATCTGCATTTGCAGAAGCTTTGATTAATGCGATAACTTCATCTATATTATCAGAAGCAATGATGAGTCCTTTTAAAATATGTGCGCGCTCTTCTGCTTTTCGCAACTCGTATTGAGTACGACGTACTACAACCTCATGACGATGCTCCACAAAATGGTGAATCATATCCTTAAGGTTTAACATTTGTGGTCTGCCCTTGACTAGTGCGATATTGTTAACACTGAAAGAGGATTGTAAGGCTGTATACTTGTACAGCATATTAAGCACAATGTTAGGAATTGCATCACGCTTTAAAACGTAAACAACACGCATTCCCTTGCGATCAGACTCATCGCGAATATTAGAAATTCCTTCAATTTTTTTGTCGTTGACCATCTCGGCCGTTTTCCGAATCATATCAGCCTTGTTAACTTGATAAGGAATTTCGGTAACAATAATACATTCACGACCGTTTACTTCTTCTATTTCGGCTTTTCCTCGAACAACTACACGTCCTCTGCCTGTGTGGAAGGCTTCTTTCACACCTTCATATCCGTAAATAACACCTCCTGTGGGAAAGTCTGGTGCTTTGATATGTTCCATCAAACCGTCGATATCAATTTTTGGTGTATCAATGTATGCAATCGTACCATTGATCACTTCTGTTAGGTTGTGAGGAGGCATGTTGGTAGCCATACCCACAGCAATACCAGAAGCCCCATTGATGAGCAAATTAGGAACCCTTGTAGGCATTACGGTAGGTTCTTTTAAGGTGTCGTCAAAATTCAACTGATGGTCAACGGTATCCTTGTCGATATCGGCCATCATGTCTTCTGAAATTTTTTGTAGTCGCGCCTCCGTGTAACGCATGGCTGCAGGGCTATCGCCATCAACAGATCCAAAGTTTCCTTGACCATCAACCATCATGTAGCGCAAGCTCCAAGATTGCGCCATACGCACCATGGTATCATAAACCGATGTGTCTCCGTGAGGATGGTATTTACCAAGAACTTCACCAACGATACGGGCAGACTTTTTATAGGATGAGTTTGCTCTGACTCCCAATTCATGCATGCCGAAGAGCACACGGCGGTGAACAGGCTTAAGTCCATCGCGAACATCTGGCAGTGCACGTGACACAATGACTGACATTGAATAGTCGATATAAGCCGACTTCATTTCGTCTTCAATATTGATTGGAATCAATTTATCTTCAGTAGCCATTTGGTTTTTAATTTAATGTTGTGACATAATCGCTAAAATACATATTCATCGAATGAATATTTATTAATTTATGCCCTATTTTCTTATAATTTATTAACAAACTACTTTTGAAACAATTGCAAAATTTTTTGCTGATTTTATTTGTAATTCAACAATATTTTTTGTCTATTCGTTATGTATCTGGTTCGGTTTTTGAACAAATTATTTAAAAAAAGCAATGGACGATAACTTTTCATCACGCGTTAAAGACGTCATAACATACAGTAAAGAGGAAGCCTTACGACTTGGGCACGACTTTATTGGTACAGAGCATCTTATGCTCGGATTACTACGTGATGGTAATGGAAAAGCAATTTCAATACTCTCAGCTCTAGAGATTGATTTGGATTATTTGAGAAGAAAAATTGAAATTTTAAGTCCTGCCAACCCAACCAATTCACCCGAACCGCAACACAAAACAAACTTGCACTTAACCCGACAAGCGGAACGTGCACTCAAAACAACTTTCCTCGAAGCCAAGCTTTTTCAAAGCAATTCAATAAATACGGCGCACTTGCTACTGTGTATTCTCCGAAACGAGAATGATCCAACAACTAAAGTGTTACACAAGCTTCAGGTTGATTACGAAACGGTAAAAGATCAGTTTAAATATATGTCTGTCGATTCTGATGATGATGATTTTATAGACATGCCTTCTGCCGATGCGTTTCCAGAGGATGCAGGTGACGAAGATACCCGTGGACAAGGCGCTTCCTTTTCCTCGCCTACCGACGATAAGAAGTCAAAAAAATCCAGTACACCAGTACTTGACAACTTTGGTAGAGACCTAACCAAAGTAGCCCTTGAGGGTAATATGGATCCAGTTATTGGCAGGGAAAAAGAAATTGAGCGTGTTTCACAAATTTTAAGCCGTCGCAAAAAAAATAATCCCTTACTCATTGGTGAACCCGGTGTGGGTAAATCTGCCATTGCAGAAGGACTAGCCCTACGTATCATTCAAAAAAAGGTATCAAGAGTACTCTACAATAAACGTGTCGTAACCCTAGACCTAGCTTCGTTAGTTGCAGGTACAAAATATAGGGGGCAGTTTGAAGAGCGCCTAAAAGCCGTTATGAATGAGTTGGAAAAAAATACCAACATCATATTATTTATAGATGAAATTCACACCATTGTTGGTGCTGGTGGTGCCACAGGAAGCCTTGATGCTTCAAATATGTTTAAGCCTGCACTGGCCAGAGGCGAAATTCAATGTATAGGTGCGACTACCCTTGATGAATACCGTCAAAACATTGAAAAAGATGGTGCTTTAGAACGTCGCTTCCAAAAAGTAGTGGTGGAACCTACTTCTGTGGATGAAACCATTGAAATATTGCAAAATATCAAAGACAAGTACGAAGCGCATCACAATGTGAACTATACGGATGAAGCCATTCAAGCTTGTGTTAAACTATCAGACAGGTATATAACAGATCGTTTTTTACCAGATAAGGCCATAGACGCCCTTGATGAAGCAGGGTCTAGAGTGCATATTACCAATATGGAAGTCCCTGAAAAAATCGTCGAAATTGAAAATGAACTCGAGGAAGTGCGTGAGCAAAAAAACAGCGTCGTAAAACGCCAGAAATACGAAGAAGCAGCAAAACTACGCGACGATGAGAAAAAATTAGAAAAAGAATTATTGCTCGCCCAAGAAGACTGGCAGGAAGAACAGCGTCAGAATAGAGAAACCGTAACTGAAAACCATATTGCTGATGTAGTTGCGATGATGACAGGAATTCCCGTCCAACGCTTATCAGACGGCGAAAGCGATCGTCTTGCAAAACTCGAAGAACTTATACAAGGAAAAGTTATTGGCCAAGAGAACGCCGTGGCAAAAGTAGCCAAGGCCATTCAACGTAACCGAGCAGGCCTTAAAAATCCAAACAAACCCATAGGATCCTTTATTTTCCTTGGTCAAACTGGGGTTGGAAAAACACAACTTGCCAAAGTATTGGCAACAGAACTTTTTGAAAATGAAGCTTCGCTTATCCGAATCGACATGAGTGAATACATGGAGAAATTTTCTATTTCCAGACTTATTGGTGCACCTCCGGGATACGTAGGCTATGAAGAAGGGGGGCAACTAAGTGAAAAAGTTAGAAGAAAACCATATTCTGTTGTCCTTTTAGATGAAATTGAAAAAGCACATCCAGATGTCTTTAATATGCTACTTCAAGTATTAGATGATGGCTATTTAACGGACTCGCTAGGCAGACGTGTAGATTTCAAGAACACCATCATTATCATGACTTCTAATGTTGGCGCAAGACAAGTCAAAGACTTTGGGTTAGGTGTTGGATTTGGAACTGCCGCGCAAAAATCTCAAGAAGACAAAAACATTCAAGGCGTTATTCAAAATGCTCTCAAAAAGAAATTCTCCCCAGAATTTTTAAATCGAATTGATGATGTGGTAATTTTCAACAACCTTGACAAAGACCACCTGACAAAAATCATCAAACTTGAACTTAGCGCACTACAGGACAGGGTTAAAGAACTTGGCTACAGCTTATCATTAAACAAAAAAGCCATAACATTTTTGATTGACAAAGGCTATGACAAGCAGTATGGTGCAAGACCACTTGCGCGTGCCATACAGCGTTATGTAGAAGATGCCATGGCTGGTGAGATTCTTAAAAAATCCCTTACCAATGGGTCAAAGGTAACTTTTGATTGGGATGGAAAAAGCGATGAGCTGAAGCTTTCTATCGAAAATAATAAGGCGACAAAAAAATCGTAGTCCTATAGGTTAGTTGGTTTATTGCGCTACTGCAACGAAACTCAAATCTACTATGGACGCAGAGTGCGTTATTGCTCCCATAGAAATAAAATCTACCCCTGTTTCGGCATATGCAGCTGCATTTTCTAAATCAATATTTCCAGAAGCCTCTGTTTGAATTGTACCATTGATATGAACTACTGCCAATGCCAAATCTTCAGGTGACATATTATCCAGTAGTATTCTACTGATCCAAGGGTGTTGTAAACAAATGTCAACTTCGTCGAGGTTACGTGTTTCAACTATTACAGGGACGGGCTTGGTCAAACCAGCCACATAGGCTTTTGTTTTAGCAAGTGCTTGGTTCAAACCGCCACAAAAATCAATATGATTGTCTTTTAACATAATAGCATCATAAAGCCCCATTCGGTGATTCACACCTCCACCAACCGCCACGGCCCATTTTTCAGCAATTCTAAAGTTAGGGGTGGTTTTTCTTGTGTCCAAAACCTTGCAGCTGGTGTGCCCTATCCGTTCTTGAACCTGACGTGTAAGGCTTGCAATACCGCTCATGCGTTGCAAAGCGTTAAGCATAAGGCGCTCTAGGCTGAGTATGGTTTGAGTCGCTCCCTCAAGATAAAAAAGCACATCTCCTTTTGAAAACGTATCCCCATCTTTAAGGACTGGGATAAGACTTAGCCCTTGTCCATGGTGTTGTACTACAAACGCACAAAAAACCACCCCTGCCAAAACGCCATCGCCTTTTGCGATTAGTTGCGCCTTAGATTTATGGTCTTTAGGGAAAACAGCATTCGAAGTATGATCGCCTTTATCTCCTAAATCTTCAATAACCGCATTGGCAACACAAGCTATCAGCTCGTTTTTGTACGTATTGACAAAGGAATTAGACATAATCTTGATTGTAATAAACCCCTTTATTTTGAGGCTGTTGTTGGGCTTGTTTAACCATAAGATAGGCCACACTCACAAGATTCCGAAGGGTAGTGAGCTGAGGGGTTAATTTGTTTTTTTGATAAAGTGTTGCGGTAGCCACATATACGTCTTGAAGTGCTTTTTCTGCTTGTTGTAGACTGTCAAAAGACTTGATAATACCTACATGTGCGCTCATGATTTGTTGCAAATTTGATCGTAACGAACTGATTTGTGTGGTACGTTCATTTGAAATATCTTCTGTACCCATCCAATCTGGAATGGATTCAAAGAAAGATACTGGCAAGCTGTTTTTGTGCAACACCTCAGCGGCATGCTCAGCAGCACGTGCAGCGTATACCAAAGCTTCTAGTAATGAATTTGATGCTAAGCGGTTGGCACCATGCAAGCCAGTATGGCTGCACTCGCCTATGGCATAAAGGGCAGACAAGCTGCTCAAACCATTTTCATCTACATCGATACCTCCGCAAAAATAATGTGCGGCTGGTAGTACAGGAATAAAGGATTTACGAATATCAATGCCCAGTTTCATACAAGTCGCCATAATGGTTGGAAACTCCTTTGCCAATATTGTTTGATCAATTTTGGTTGCATCCAAGTACACGTGCGGTATATTGTACTTCATCATTTCAGCATTTATAGCACGCGACACTACATCCCTTGGGGCTAAATCGAGTTGCGTATCGTATTCATGCATAAAAGCTTCCCCTTTTTTGTTGCGAAGAATAGCACCTGCACCTCGGATTGCTTCAGAAATCAAAAAAGTATTACCATCCACTTTTGGATATAAAGCAGTGGGGTGAAATTGAACAAAATGTAAGTTTTTAACATGGACTTTTGCACGATAGGCTGCTCCAAGGCCATCGCCTGTAGCTGCATTGGGATTGGTCGTATGAGCATATACCTGCCCGGCACCACCTGTAGACAATACCGTTAGTTGAGAAGTGATTTTGATAATTTCTTCGTCCTTGATGGATATCACATAAGCACCATAACAACGTCCATGTTTTTCTCCCTTAAGGTGGTGGTCTGTTATTAAATCGACTAATGAATAATTTTCGAAAAATTGGATATTGTCGTGGGCTCTGGCTTTTGCTATTAAGGCATTTTGAATATGTAAGCCTGACTGGTCTTTGTGATGTACGATGCGTTTGGCAGAATGTCCGCCCTCTTTTCCAAGATGCAGTGAAGAACCATTTTTATCAAAATCAGCGCCCCAATCCATCAATTCTTGCACGCGTGAAGTTCCTTCACGAACAACAAAATCTACAACCTTTGGGTCTGATGTATAATCACTAGCGCGTAGGGTGTCTTCAACGTGGTCTGCATAAGAATCATTAATAAAATTGGAAACTACTGCTATACCACCTTGAGCATATTTGGTATTGCTCTCCAATAAATCACGCTTCGAAATCAGGGTGATTTTTTTGGTTGGACATTTTTCCGCTAAACGAACTGCATAACTCAATCCTGCTATCCCAGTCCCAATAACCAATACATCTGCGTACATACTATGACAAAGCTAACATCCTGTCAATGGGTGCTTTTGCAGCAGCCATTAACGAAGGTTCAAGATTAATTTCGGGTAGCTCATGCTTTAGACATAAATAAAGTTTCTCGATAGTGTTAAGCTTCATAAAACCACATTCGCTACAAGCACAGGTATCATCAGACACAGGTGCTGGTATAAAAGTTTTCTGAGGAGCACGTTTCTTCATTTCGTATAAAATCCCAGCCTCGGTTGCAACAATATAAGCATCTGAGCTGTCGTGTTGAACAAAATTTAGCAGTCCAGAAGTACTGCCAACGTAGTGCGCAATATCCAACACTTGTGATTCGCTTTCTGGATGTGCAATAAATTTCGCCTGGGGATGCTGCTGGGCCAACGCAACAATTTTGTCAAATGAAAAGGCTTCGTGTACTATACACGAACCATCCCAGAGTATCATATCTCGACCTGTTTCCTTGATGAGGTAGCGTCCCAAATTTTTATCAGGCGCAAAGATAATGGGTTGATCTTTAGGTATGCTTTCAATAATACGGACAGCATTACTAGATGTACAAACAATATCGCTTAAAGCCTTAATTTCTGCAGAACAGTTGATGTAAGTAACGACTATAGCGCCGGGATGCTTCGCCTTAAAAGCGGCAAATGCATCCGGAGGGCAAGAATCTGCCAACGAACAACCCGCATTTAGGTCTGGCAATAAAACTTTTTTGGCAGGGTTGATAATTTTAGCAGTTTCAGCCATAAAATGCACACCTGCAAAAACAATAATTTTGGAGGATACTTCGGCTGCTGCTTTGGCCAAATAGAGGCTGTCACCAAGATAATCTGCCAAGTCCTGAATGGCATCTTCTTGATAATAATGTGCTAAAAGCACAGCATTTTTCGCTGCTTTCAATCGCTTGATTTCTTCAATCAAAGAAATATTGCTCGGAATAGGCGCATCTACAAATCCCTTTGTGGTTAGAGATGCAGAGATATTGGACGTTTTAATGATGCTCAATTTTTAAATAAAATTAGTGAAAATAATGCCTTCTTAAACTTTACAATCAACAAAATATAATGCGAATAATGCATGTGTTGCAGACGAATAACAACAAAAATAGTGTTCAGCGCATTATTTTGGAGATAAAACGGTTACTTTTGTATCGTTTTTTTTAACACTTGAAAATGATAGTTTTAAAGTTTGGTGGATCTTCAGTATCAGGAGCTCATGAAGTTGAACAGGTTCTTGCTGTTTTATCAGCGCAAAAGAAACCCATGGCAGTTGTGGTTTCAGCCTTAGGTGGAATTACAGACGAACTGCATGCCTTGGGTAAGTTGGCCGCCAGTGGTGATGCCTCCTTTGCAGAACGATTAAAACAAGTTGAAGAACGCCATGTACACATGGTACAAGCCCTTATCCCTATTTCTAAAAGAAGTGCTATTCTTAGTGCAACCAAACAAATCATTAACAAACTCGAAACCATTCTCGAAGGCACGTATATGATACGTGAACTTTCCCCTAAAACATTAGACACCCTGTTGAGCTTTGGTGAAATTCTATCACATAAAATAATAGCAGAAGCAGCAAAAGCAAAGGGCATTGATGCAATTGCGAAGAATGCACAAGATCTTATTGTAACCTTCCAATCCCTAGGAAGGACTCTTGTAGATTATAAAAAAACCAATGCTAACCTCCATGCATTTTTCAAAAGCAACAAACATCAAGTAGTTGTGCTTCCTGGTTTTGTTTCCAAAAATGCAGAGGGTATTGTAACAACACTTGGGCGTGGCGGTTCTGACCTAACCGCTTCTATAACAGCCTGTGCGCTGGAGGCTGAATTTTTAGAAATCTGGACAGATGTAAGTGGTATGTACACTGCACATCCGGCCTTGGTGAAACAAGCCAAATCCATTCCGGAGATTTCATATCAAGAAGCCATGGAGCTTTCGCACTTTGGCGCCAAGGTAATCTACCCTCCCACCCTTCAACCCATTATTGAAAAAAACATTCCGGTTTACATCAAAAACACCTTTGAGCCCAGTGACGCTGGTACCCTTATCACCAATACTACTGAAGCAGAAACAGTGGTAAGAGGAATCAGTCACATCAATGACATTGCATTACTCACCCTTGAAGGAAGTGGTATGATTGGTGTCCCTGGCTATTCACAAAAACTACTAACCGTTTTAGCTCAGCATCATATAAATGTGGTGATGATTACACAAGCTTCATCAGAACATTCTATTTGTATAGGTATAGATGCAACTGAAGCCGATTTTGCACAAGAAACCATTGACGAAGCGTTTGTACTCGATATAGAGACTAAAAAAATTAATCCCATTCGCGTTGAAAAAGAATTGTCCATCATTGCACTTGTTGGTGAAAACATGAAAAATCACCAAGGCATCAGTGGGCGTATGTTCCGTGCATTGGGCAACAACAATGTGAATGTTAAGGCCATTGCTCAAGGTGCTTCAGAAAAAAACATCACAGCAGTCATAGATAGCAAAGACATAAAGAAAGCCTTAAACACGCTGCATGAGGCATTCTTTGAAGCTCAAATTAAAAAAATACACCTATTTGTCACTGGAATTGGAAACGTGGGAAGTAAGTTTTTAGAGCAAGTGCACCAACAGCGTGATTTTCTAAAAGAGCATTTCAAACTTAATTTGAGTGTCATTGGTATTTCCAATTCTCGTAAAATGGTTTTTGATGCAACAGGTATAGATTTAGACAATTGGGGAGACATGCTTAATGCAGGCGAAAAGGCAGACAAGGAGTTGTTTTTCGAAAAAACCAAGGCCTTAAATATGCGAAATGCCATATTTGTAGACAATACAGCAAATCCAATTATTGCCGGAACCTATGCGCAATATTTAAAAAATAATATTGGTGTGGTAACCTGCAATAAGATTGCTTGTGCAGATGAATTGACGAATTACCAAAATCTTAAAAAATTGTCGCGTAAGTACAATGCACCTTTCTTATACGAAACCAATGTAGGTGCTGGGTTGCCTATTATTGACACACTCAACCACCTAATTGCATCTGGCGATCAAGTGCACAGCATTCAAGCCGTGTTATCAGGAAGCTTAAATTTTGTTTTCAACTCATTCAATGAAAACACATCATTCCGTGAAGTTGTGGAACAAGCCATGCAAGAAGGGTATACCGAACCTGACCCTAAGATTGATTTAAGTGGCATTGACGTGGCAAGAAAAATATTGATTTTAGCAAGAGAAAGTGGATTTGAAATGGAGCTTACCGACATTGAAAACAAATCCTTTTTACCACAATCTTGTTTAGACACCAGTAGCAATGAAGCCTTTTTAGCAAGTTTGGATGAGCACAAAACACATTTTGATGCCCTTTTCCAAGCTGCAGCAAGTGAAAACGCACGCCTGAAGTACGTTGCCACATTTGAAGACGGCAAAGCAACTGTAGGCTTAAAACACATCCCCCAAGGGCATGATTTTTATAACCTTGAGGGCAGCGACAACATCGTGTTGTTCTATACAGACAGGTATGCACAACAGCCCCTTATTGTTAAAGGTGCTGGTGCTGGTGCTGCTGTAACCGCCTCTGGAATATTTGCAGATATCATTAGGATTGGAAAAAGTTGATGTAAAAGGCGTTAAACTATTTGCGCCAGCCAGTATAGCCAATATTTCATGTGGCTTTGATGTTTTGGGACTCTGTCTCCAAAATGTAGGAGACCTTATGGAAATATGGCGAAGTGAAAAAGCGGGCATACAAATCACTTCTATCGAAGGGCAAGATTTACCTCTAGAAGCTGAGAATAATGTCGCTGGGGTTGCTGGCCTGGCCATGCTTGAAGCCTATAATCCACAACTGGGGTTTGAAATAAGAATTGAAAAAAACATAAAACCAGGGAGTGGCATCGGAAGCTC
>JBDQNA010000157.1:0-2633 GCA_040261965.1 Flavobacteriaceae bacterium | reverse complement strand
ATCCCAACATATGCAACTATATACACCTTCCTGTTCAGTCTGGAAGCAATGATGTCCTCAAAGCCATGAACCGTCAACATACACGTGAAGAATACATGGAGTTAATCGACGATATTAAGCAGCTATTACCCGATTGTGGTATTTCCCAAGATATGATTGCAGGCTTTCCCAATGAAACAGAGCAAGACCACAAAGACACCTTAAGTCTCATGGAATATGTTACCTACGATTTTGGATTTATGTTTATGTACTCTGAACGACCAGGCACCCCGGCTGCAAAAAAATTAGAAGATAATGTTCCAGAGTATGTCAAAAAAAGAAGACTACAGGAAATTGTGGACATGCAACAAAAACACGGCCGCATCCGAAATAATCAACAATTAGGAAAAACGGTAGAAGTGCTTATCGAAAAAACATCTAAGCGATCTGAACAGCAATGGAGCGGAAGGGCACCACAAAACACCGTGGTCGTTTTCCCAAAAGACCACTACAAAATAGGTGATTTTGTATCGGTCAAAATTGACTCCTGTACCTCTGCCACGCTTATTGGTACTGCTGTAGATTATGGCCCAACTCAAAAACATCATCATGGATAATGTTCAAAATATAAAACAACGTTTTGGCATCATTGGCAATGACCCCCAGCTCAATTTCGCCATTGGCAAAGCACTACGTGTTGCGCCCACTGAAATTTCGGTATTGGTAACAGGAGAATCTGGGGTGGGGAAAGAAATTTTTCCACGCATCATTCATAAACTATCCAACCGCAAACACGGTAAGTTTATAGCTGTAAACTGCGGCGCTATTCCAGAAGGAACCATTGATTCGGAGTTATTTGGGCATGAAAAAGGCGCCTTTACAGGAGCTACACAAACACGTAGTGGTTACTTTGAAGTAGCTGATGGAGGTACCATATTTTTAGACGAAGTTGGTGAATTACCCCTGTCGACTCAAGTAAGACTGCTTCGAGTCTTGGAAAACGGTGAGTTTTTAAAAGTAGGGTCTTCTAAAGTGCAAAAAACAGATGTACGTGTAGTAGCAGCAACCAATGTGCACATGCTTGAAGCCATTCACAAAGGAAAATTTAGAGAAGATTTATACTACAGGCTAAGTACGGTCGAAATCAACCTGCCACCCCTTAGAGACAGAAAGGGTGATATCCACCTTTTGTTCCGCAAGTTTGCTGCCGATTTTGCACAAAAATACCGCATGCCAACCGTACGCTTAGATGACAAGGCACAGGCTTTACTCGAGCAACAACCATGGGCAGGAAATATCCGCCAACTGCGTAACATTGCTGAGCAACTATCCGTTTTGGAACAAGAAAGAAACATTGATGTGCATATTTTAAAGCAATACCTTCCTGCGACAAAAGCGAACTTGCCCGCAGTTATTAATCAAAAAGAAACGGGTGGTGATTTTTCATCAGAACGTGAAATTCTATACAAAGTGCTTTTTGATATGAAAACTGACCTCAGCGATCTAAAAAAGCTGACGCACGAGCTCATGAACACTTCCAGTATGGATCAAGCGAAAGCACAACATGAGGGATTAATTGAAAAAATATACGGGGACAAACCCACGGAAGAAGAACCCTACCAATTGCACTCCCCTACTACAGCCACACCAGTTCAACAAGGCTTTAATGACCGATACGAATATGCTGAAGAAATTGAAGAAGCAGAAACGCTATCTTTACAGGATAAAGAACTAGAGCTTATCGTCAAAGCATTGGAACGCAACAAGGGCAGAAGAAAGGCCGCTGCAGCTGAATTGGGTATTTCGGAGCGAACACTATACCGAAAGATTAAACAATTTGATTTAGACAAATAGTATGAGAATAAGTATTGTTTTGATTTTTGTTTTGCTAGTGGGATGTAAGTATTATTCCTTTACGGGAGCTTCTATTCCAGAAGGCGCAGAAACAGTGCAAGTCAACTTTTTTGTGAACAATGCTGCTAACGAAGTGGGGTCCGTTTTTGAACCAGGGCTTGATCGTGATTTTACAAATGCGATCCAAGAAATGTTGCTGAATCAAACCAACTTAGACCTGACAAATGTCAACGGACATTTGATTTATGAAGGTGAGATTGTTACCTATCGGGTAACTCCCATGACTGCAACGGCTCAGGAAACCGCAGCCCAGAACAGGCTAACCATGAGCGTTAATGTACGTTACTTTAACACCCTTAACGAGGAGGACGACTTTGAGAAAAAATTTAGTTTCTTCTTTGATTTTGATGCTGCCACTCAAGTTCAATCCATACAAGCAGAAGCGCATGAAATTCTGTTCGAACGCATAACCCAAGATATTTTTAACGAATCTTTGGCGAAATGGTAAACAGCGAACGTACCTATTTGACAAAATTACGTGAGCAGGGACACAATGACCCAGCAGCGACCCTAAGTCGTGTAGAAACACTCATACAACAGTATCCTTATTTTCAAGCCTTACACCATTTGGGTTGGCAAATTGCTGAAAAACATGCCCAAAAGCAGGCCCCTTCTTTTTTAGCATCCTGTGCAGTACACACTAAAAACAGATTGCACCTTATCAAATCTCCTGCAGGCGAAGCAGAACGAGTCACGCTAGCGCAACAAAGTCGTGCAGCTGATCAAGTAATGTCCTTTGT
>JBDQNA010000077.1:0-6004 GCA_040261965.1 Flavobacteriaceae bacterium | reverse complement strand
GTTTTTAGGAAATGCAATATAATCCCGGATGGTTTCCTTGCCGTCCAATATGGCTACCAAACGATCAAAGCCCAAGGCAATCCCGCCATGTGGAGGCGCACCATAGGTAAAGGCATCCATCAAAAAGCCAAATTGCGCTTTGGCTTCTTCGTTGCTAAACCCAAGCAGAGAAAGCATTTTTTCTTGGGTGCCTCTATCGTGAATACGAACAGAACCACCACCAATTTCGTTTCCGTTTAAGACCAAGTCATAGGCTTGTGCCACTACGGCTTTTGGATCGCTTTCCAATAACGAGAGGTGCGCTGGTTTTGGCGCTGTAAACGGATGGTGCATGGCGTGTAAGGCTCCGCTTTCATCATCTTCCTCAAACAGCGGAAAGTCCACCACCCAAAGGGGCGCAAATTCATTTGGCTTACGGAGTTCTAATGCCTCGGCAAGAGCCATGCGAAGGGCGCTCAATTGCGTTCTTGCTTTGTTGGTTTCACCTGCCATCACAAGAATTAAATCTCCTGCTTTTGCTTCACAGGCTGTAGCCCAAGTAGCTAGTGCATCGTTATCAAAAAACTTATCTACCGACGATTTGAATGTGCCGTCTTCGTTGCATTTTACCCAAACCAATCCGTTGGCGCCAATTTGCGGACGTTTTACCCAGTCAATCCACGCATCTATTTGTTTTCTAGACCAAGAAGCAGCACCTGGAACTGCAATGCTAACAACCAATTCTTGGCTATCAAACACACCAAAGCCTTTGTTTTGTGCTTGAGCATTGAGCTCTGTGAAGGTCATGCCAAAGCGAATATCCGGTTTGTCGTTTCCATAGGTTTTTATGGCATCCTCATAACTTATCACAGGGAATGGCGCGGGGCTTATGCCGTGAATTTCTTCTAATAAATGGGATAACAGGCCTTCAAAGCAGGCCATTATATCTTGTTGATGCACAAAGGACAATTCACAGTCTATTTGCGTGAATTCAGGTTGGCGATCGGCACGAAGGTCTTCATCTCTAAAGCACTTCACAATTTGAAAGTATTTGTCCATACCGCCTACCATAAGCAATTGTTTAAAGGTTTGTGGCGATTGTGGCAGCGCATAAAATTGGCCTTCATTCATACGTGAAGGCACCACAAAATCACGAGCTCCTTCGGGAGTAGATTTTATCAAATAAGGCGTTTCAACTTCTATAAAAGCCTGTTCGGCTAGATAATTGCGAACCAATAAACCAATCTTTGAGCGAAACAACAGGCTGTTTTGAACAGGGGTGCGTCGAATATCCAAATAGCGATACTTCATACGAAGATCTTCTCCGCCGTCAGTTTTATCCTCAATGGTAAAGGGAGGAGTTTGGGCTTCATTTAGGACCGTTAGCTCAGACACTAAGAGTTCGATATTTCCCGTGTCCATATTTGGGTTTTTGGCCTCTCGTTCTATTACAACCCCGGTGACTTGAATAACTGCTTCTCGTCCTGTTTTACGTGCCTTTTCTATTAGTGCTGCCGAACAGCGTTCTTCGTCCAAGACCAATTGGGTGATTCCGTAACGGTCGCGGAGATCTATCCACAACATAAAACCCTTGTCACGAACTTTAGCCGCCCATCCCGCTAGGGTAACTTCTGAACCAATATGTGTTTCACGTAACGCGCCGCAATGATGGCTTCTATACATCCTTTAAATTTTTTCAAAAATAGAATTAATCTACGACTAGCGACTTAAAAGTTAGACATTCCTTTTCTGCAAGGTGTTGGGCAAAAGGAGGTCTGATTGTATTTTGGGCAGAAGCCAAAGCCGTGCATTTCCGCCTGCGGTGACCCACGACTAGTTTCCTAAAGTTGCTTTAAAACGAATGGCGGCTCTTTTACTTAAAAAGAACGTTACAGGAACAATTACCAATGTTAGAAAGGTCGCAAAAGTAAGTCCGAATATTACCGTCCAGGCAAGAGGCCCCCAAAAAATTACATTCTCTCCACCAAAATAAATTTGAGGATCGCCTGTAGCAAACAAGCTAAAGAAGTTAATGTTCAGCCCTATAGCAAGTGGAATTAACCCCAAAACGGTTGTAATGGCGGTCAATAACACAGGTCGTAAACGGGCTTTTCCACCCGCAACAATGGCCTCAAATATGTCTTTTCTTGGAAGTAGGTTATCAGCTGTTATACCAAGCGCTTCCCTCCTTCGGTCTAAGAGCAATTGGGTGTAATCAAGCAAAACCACACTGTTGTTTACTACAATTCCTGCTAGGGAAATGATGCCCATCATGGTCATGATGATAACAAAGGTCATGTTGAAAAACACCAATCCAAGCATTACGCCAGTGAAACTCATAAAAATCGAAAACAAAATGATGAGGGGTTTGCTCACGGAGTTAAACTGGAAAACAAGCAATAGCATAATCAACAGTATGGCAAAGCCAAGCGCACTAGATAAAAATCGCATGTTTTCTTCTTGTTCGGCGATTTCTCCTGTAAAGGCATAATCAATTCCTTTTGGGACATTGAACCCTTGCAATTGGGTTTGGACTTGACCAACAATTTCATTGGCGTTGAAGCCAGGAAGTATAGCAGAATAAACGGTTGCCACGCGGCGCATATTTTTGTGTTTGATGGCACTAAATCCTGCTACATTTTTGGTTTCTACTACCGCTGAAACAGGAATACTCTTAATCTGCCCACTGGCCATATCACGAAATGTAATGTTCTGGTTAAAGAGCGCAGAGGGGTTGTACCGGTCTGCTTCTTGAAAGCGCACATTGATATCATAGTCTTCGCCGTCATTTTTATACACGCCTGCTTTCTCACCAAAAAGCGCACGTCGCAGTTGGAAACCAACCTGACCAGCGCTCACGCCCAGACTTCCTGCTTTTCTTCTGTCAACCGTAACTTCCATACCCGGTTTGTTGCGGTTTACATCTACTTTTAACTCTTCTATGCCAGGAATGTTTTCCTTAATGATAAAACTCCGCACTTCGTTTGCAACCTTGATCAGCTCAATATAGTCGCCTCCTGAAATTTCAATATTTATGGGGTAGCCCACAGGAGGGCCGTTGGCATCTTTTTCTACGGATATACTCACGCCAGAAAATTTGCCTTGGAGGGCTTGCTGCACTTCGCTTCGAAGCACCTCACTAGACAGTCCACGGCGAAACTTATATTCGCGCATCGTAGCGGTAATTTTTCCTCTATGTGGCATTTCTGCTTGAGAGCCACCGTCTGTTTGCGGATTTCCAGCGCCTTCACCCACTTGTGACACAAGGGATTCCACCATAAAGTTGGTACCGCCATCAAGGTATTTTTCTTTATTGACCGTTTCAATGACCACTTGCTCAATGCCTTTGGTAATGATGTTGGTCTTGTCAATATCGGTTCCTTGTGGGTATTCAATATATACGATGATTTGACTCGGTTCGTTGTCTGGGAAAAACTCCACTTTGGGACCAGCAATACCAACCAAAACAAAGGATGTAATTAACAAGGCAATCGTTCCAAAAACAAAGGCATAGGCATGCCAACCCCGCATGGCAAATTGCAGTAGCCTTTCGTAGTTGCGCTCTAAATTATGGAGGAAGAATCGTTGAAACTTGTGTGCAAGACCTTTGATAACATAGCGGTATAACCAAAACAGGGCTGCAATGGTAATCATAAAACTTCCAAAGCCTCTAGTCCCATCGGAAATCAGCATAAAAAACAAGCCGATGCCTCCTAGTATTAGGCTTAAACGGATGAGTCCTTTTCGGGTCATGTTTTTTTCTTCCACATCCATAAACTTAGATACCAACATGGAGTTGAACAGCAGTGCAACAAATAGCGATGATCCCAAAACAATGGAAAGGGTTATGGGGAAATAAATCATAAACTGCCCCATAATGCCCGGCCAAAAGCCCAAAGGAATAAAGGCTGCTACTGTCGTAGCCGTAGAAATGATGATGGGATATGCGATTTCACTAACGCCTGTTTTAGCAGCTTCAACGCGCGACATCCCCTCCTTTTCAATAAGACGATACACATTTTCTACAACTACAATACCGTTGTCTACCAACATCCCAAGCCCCATAACAAGCGCAAATAGCACCATGGTATTCATGGTATAACCCAGAGTTTGAAGGATAACAAAGGAAATAAACATAGACATGGGAATGGCAAAACCAACAAACAAGGCATTGCGAAACCCTAGGAAAAAGGTAAGCACCGTTACCACCAACAATACACCAAAGAGAATGTTGTTCACCAAATCGTTGACTTGGTTGAGAGTCAGCGACGACATATCGTTAGATATGGTCACGCTCAGGTCTTCTGGAAAGTCATTTTCTTGGGCCTCCAACACAATCTGTCGTATGCTAGTAGCCGCCTGAATCAAGTTTTTTCCACCGCGTTTTTTGACATCAAGCATAACCGTAGACACGCCAAAATCACGTGCAAAACTGGTCGTTTCTTTTTCTTTGAAGGATATGGATGCAATTTCACCAAGAGATACCGTACCTTTTTCGTTGGTTACGACAAATTCTTCAAGTTCGGCGGGAGTACTCACCTCTCCAACTATACGTACACTTCTGCGTTGTCCCCCACTGCGCATGCTACCTGCCGAAACCGTCATGTTTTCGTTGGCAATGCTTTGCACTACGTCATTAAAACTCACATTAGAAGCCATCATTTTTCGGATATCTACAGCGACTTCAATTTCTTTGTCTTGCGCCCCCCTAATGTCAACAGCTTTGATTTCGTCCAACTGCTCAATGCGTTCTTCTAAAATTTCACCGTAGCTTTTAAGGCGTTCAATGGGGTAATCGCCCTGTATGCTTACGTTTAGAATGGGAAATTCCTCAGAGAAATTCAAGTTAAAAACAGCAGGTTCTAGCTTGGCATTGTTAAAAGTTGGCCAGTCTTCAGAAGCAACCACTGCGTCCACTTCATCTTTGACGCGCTGCTTGGCTAGGTCTACGTCAATATCTTCATCAAATTCAATGGATACAATGGAATAATCGTCTTGGGAGGTGGAGGTGATTTCGGTAATATTGCTAATACCTTTGATGCCTTCTTCAAGGGGATCCGTAACAAAGCGCTCAATGTCTTGTGCTGTATTTCCAGGATAAGGTGTACTTATAAAAATGGTGGTTTCTGTAATTTCGGGGAAGTTTTCTCTTGGCATATTAACGTATGCCGTACCTCCTAGAATTAGGAAAATACCCATCAGTACGTAAATAATGGTACTGTTTTTTATAGCCCAAACCGATAGGCCAAAAGCGGAGTTGGATTTATTTTCTTGACTCATAAGGCATTGGTAATTCGGACGTTTTCATTTTCTTTAACCAAACGCGCCCCTTCGTCAATGACACGATCTTCGGGGTTTAATCCGCTGATAACTTCAACTACATCACCCTCAACAAGGCCAGTTTCAATAAATCTTTTTTCCGCCTTATCGCTATCAGTAACCACATATACATATTGCGTTCCTTCAAAATTTTCAGAAACAACTTCTAGCGGCACAACTAAGGCATCTGATTTTTGGTAGTCTACAAGCTTTACAACAGTTATGGTGTTGGGCGCAAGGCTTAGCTTGTTGTCTGCTGGAACGGTTACTTTAAAGGTCCTGTTGCCTGGGCTTATGTGGGTTCCCTTGTGGGTTACACGACTTTGGTAGCCGTAATAAAATGATGGAATTTCAACGGTTGCCACAGTACCCTTATCAATGGATGTAAAATAACGCTCAGGCACATCAACATCAACATACATGCTTTGTAGATTTACCAAACGAAGTAGGGGGCTTTGGCCAGGGGACACCAATTGACCCACTTCAGCCACAACATCGTCTATCCGGCCAGAAAAGGGGGCATAAAGGCTTGACTTGTCAAGTTGCTTTTTGAGTTGTTCATAGCTGTTTTCTTGGCTTTCGTAAGCGGCTTTGGCCTGTAGATATTCAATTTCAGCGCCTATATTTTGATCCCATAAGCGCTTTTGGCGCAAGTAAATAGTCTTGGCAAGTTCGAGTTGGGTTTTTAGTAAAGCCACGTTTTGAG
>JBDQNA010000121.1:0-3547 GCA_040261965.1 Flavobacteriaceae bacterium | reverse complement strand
GGTCAAACCTTGTATAGTTTGGATGAGCCTACCACGGGGTTACACTTTGAGGACATTCGGGTATTAATGAACGTACTCAACCGATTAGTCGACAAAGGAAACACCATGATTATCATCGAACACAATATGGATGTAATCAAACAGATGGATTATATCATCGATATAGGTCCAGAAGGTGGAGCGAAAGGCGGTACCATATGTTGCACGGGGACACCTGAGGAAATCGTTAAAAACAAGTCTAACCATACTGCCCGTTTTTTACGGCAGGAATTAAAAATATAAGTTATGGCAAATACATGGACAGAAATGAAATCGAGCAACTCATGGTTAACCTTTAAAATCATGGGAGAATTTGTCTCGGGTTTTGAACAAATGGGTATGATAAAGCCCTGTGTATCCATATTTGGATCGGCACGTACAAAACCCGCTGATAGATATTATAAAGAAACCGTTGAAATTGCAGAGAAAATAGTCAAGCAAGGTTTTGGTGTAATCACCGGTGGTGGACCTGGGCTCATGGAGGCAGCTAACAAAGGCGCACAACAAGGAGATGGAACATCTGTGGGGCTTGTTATCGAATTGCCTTTTGAACAAGACATAAACCCATACATTGACAACGATAAATGCATTAATTTTGATTACTTTTTTGTACGCAAGGTGATGTTTATAAAATACGCCCAAGCATTTGTAGTGATGCCCGGAGGCTTTGGCACCCTAGACGAGCTTTTTGAAGCCCTTACGCTTATCCAAACAGAAAAAATTAAAAAATTTCCCATCGTTTTGTTTGGTTCAGATTTCTGGGCTGGCCTTATTGATTGGATTAAAAAAACGCTTCTTGAAGAATATCAGAATGTAAGTCCTGAGGACTTGGACTTAATAAAAGTAGTTGACGATGTTGATGAAGCAGTAAAACACGTATCACAATTCCATACCAAACGGAAATTCACTCCTAACTTCTAAGTATTGCGCCACATATTCGGATTTTTATTATTGCTACACGCATTGGGTTATGCCCAAAACGCCTATGATATTAAGGTGACATTTAATGGTTTGGCAACGCCATTGGCCATCACACAAAACATACGATGGACGAACGATAGTGATGTAGCAGTAAAGACCCTTTATCTTTTGGATTGGAACCACGCCTATTCCTCTTCACGTAGTCAGCTAGGCTATTTTTTAGCAAATGAGTTTGATTATAAATTGATTCGTGCTAGCAAGAAAAATCAAGGATATACAGATATTACAGAAGTTTATCGTGATGGTCAAATGCTAAAATGGGAAAGACAATCAAACAAACGAGAGGTCATCAAAATACATTTTGATGATGCCATTGCACCGGATAGCGCTATTGATTTTACGGTAAATTACAGCGTTAAACTACCAGATGCAGCAAAGTTTAAGTATGGTACATCCAATGATCAGTTGTTTACCTACCACTGGCATTTGGTTTTGGGTACTCTAAATAGTGATGGCAGTTGGCTGGCAAACACCAATTTTGGCTTTGACAAGCCCATGAGCCCACCTGCGGAAGTGCGTTATCATTTTGATACAAATCAGGATTTTGAGTTACTACTACCAGCACAAAGTAGCACAGCTATCTCTCCCTTGCTTTTAACGCGGCGTAAGACGTATCAAACATTATCTTTTGGAAACGCAACCTTAATAACAGATATGATTCCAGTTGATAAGACAATTGGTTTGGCGTCACATTTAAAAAATATTGAGGCATTTCTAATGCGTAATTTTGAAGATGTTGATGCGAAAACCATCTGGGCATTTGAAGAGGACTACAAGTCTTATTCCTTATTAGCACTTGAGTCTATTCCGTCATTTCTAAAGGCTTTTGACAAAGCGCAAGTAGTAGAATTAAAATTACTTAAAAGTTTATTGCATTGGCATATAGGCCATAAATACGGACAGACGGATAAACAATCGGATTGGATTTTAGATGGGTTGCCTAATTTTCTATGGAATCAATATGTACAAGAGCACTATCCAAACCTACCCATGACAGGTACGTTACGCGATTTACCATTTGTAAAAAACTATCACTTTTCTCAAGCACCCTATCACCGTAGCTGGGAGTTGTCCACCAACGTATCCACCAACAAAAACAGGGGGCAAGCGCTAACCACTGCTAAAAGAAGCCTGACGCGTTATAACCGAAGGATAGCAAACCCTAGTCGTGCCGCTTTGGCTTTGATGTATTTAGACCATTATATTGGTGATGGTGTTCTTACAAGGACGCTAAAAGACATTCCTAAAAGTCCGATGTCAAACGCCGTTTTAAAAAAGCAATTGGAGTTAAAAACCGACAAACCACTAGACTGGTTTTTTGAACATTACATCCATTTGGATAATAATGTGGACCTAAAGCTTCAAGGCAAAAAATTGAATGCTGAAATTTCGCGTATTCAAATCAGCAGTACCGAGCCACAAATAGCAATTCCAATCAAAAAGATTTTGGCTAGTGGCGCTCAGCAAACCGATTGGATTTTAAGCGAAGACCTGCCCTTCGAACGAACCTATAAAAACGCTGAAGTGAAGACGTTTACCGTAAACGAAAACCACTACATCCCTGAGCAACAATTAAACAACAACACCTACCAGCTTGGTAATGGACTGTTTCGCAACAACTTAAAATTTAGGTTCTTACAGGACATTTCAAAGAGCGGCACGGCATTATTGCTTTACAAGCCTGAGTTTGCCTACAATTATTACGACGGACTGTTAGGCGGTATTTCAATAGCTAACAGCAGTATTTTAGCCAATAAGTATCGCTTTAAATTTAGTCCCCAATATGGTTTCAAACGACAACAAATAAGTGGTATGGGCTATGTGATTGCAGATTTTTATAAAGAAAATAGCAGTCATTATTTAACTCGAATCAACCTGTTTGGCTCCTCGTATCATTATGCACCCCAATTGCGTTACACCGTTTTTACTCCTTCGTTGATATTCTATTACCGTCCAAAGGGGATTCAAAACAAACAGCGCTCATCTTTACAAATTCGCCACGTATCGGTACGATTAGATGATTTGCCGGAAGAAGACGACCGAAGAGGATATGGCGTAAGCTTGGCTAGTTTTCAATCTCGAAAAGGTACCGCATTAGATAACTTCTCATACAAGATTGAAGCACAAATGGCTCGTAACTTTAAAAAACTAAGCCTTGATAGTGAGTATATCACTTATTACGGCCCCAACAGAAGGTGGACCATGCGCATATTTGCGGGAACATTCTTATCCAACAACACAAACGACAGCTACTATGATTTTAACGTGTCTCGTGTCAATGATTATTTGTTTCAATATGACCTCTATGGGCGTTCAGAAGCAGAGGGCTTTTTCAGTCAACAATACATTAAAGCCGAAGGCGCATTGCGCACTACAGGCAACCTAACAAGTGCTAACCAATGGCTGATGACCGCACAATCGGCTATAACCATCTGGCGCTGGATTGAGGGATACGCCGAAATTGGATGGGCCAAAAGTAAGCTTCAAACTTCCGAAACCCACTGGGGTACCGGCATAACCTTTAATC
>JBDQNA010000128.1:0-3428 GCA_040261965.1 Flavobacteriaceae bacterium | reverse complement strand
TCCTTTTTCTGAAAATGATCCAAGCTTTACCAAAGCCCTCATTCAGCGAATTGTAAAGTCAAATTATGTACGTTTCCCATTGGGTATTAAATTAAACACGCGTCGTATTCGCAATGCACGTCCTTTTGTGATGGGTAGTGTTTCGTACAATATAAATATTACGAGTGAGGAAACGAATTCAGAAGATAACAGTTCGGGAACCTTCAGAATGAAACGAGATGTATATGCCTGGGAATTTGCCATAGGCACTGATGTTTACTTGCCCTATTTTAAATTCACAACATCTGTGCATGGTTTTTTTGCACTCAGCAACGAAATTGTGCCAGATAAAACTATTAATAGTGTTTACACTCAATATATTTCGAGCATGAAAAGTCGGGGTGTATTCTTGCGGTTTACTTTTGAGTAGCTCACCCTCTTCTGCTAAATTCTGCTAATACAATAGCTGTTGCCACAGCTACATTGAGGCTTTCAGCTGCAGGAGTTCCGTAAACTGGTATACTTATGTTTTCTTTAATTTCAGCACTAATTCTATCTGAAATTCCTTGACCTTCATTTCCCATGACCAAAACACCGTTTTGAGGAATTGTTGCATCATATATATTTTTGCCATTGGTATCGGTACCGATTGGGTGTAAATTAAATGTATCAAATGCATCTAAAAGATCTACATAATGCAGTTGTACTTGGGCTAAGGAGCCCATACTTGCCTGTACTACTTTGGGATTAAAACAATCAACGGTATCTAAAGAACAAAGTAAATGAACTACACCAAACCAATCACACAAACGAATGATGGTGCCAAGGTTTCCCGGATTACGGATACCGTCAAGGGCAATATTGATGTTTTGGAGGGCAAAATGGGTTGGTTTGGGAAGTGAAAAAGCCGCCCAAACATTGGGAGGGGTACTCAAGTTGCTAACCTTTTTCATGTCAGAAACGGAAATTTTTGTAGCCTGAACGCCTCCTATTTGAGCAGTTTCAAGTGAAAAACAGTATTTCATCTCAAAGCCATTTTGATGGAATGTTGTTATGGCTTTTTTTCCCTCAACAGGGAAAAGACCTCGCTGTTCTCGAAATTTTTTTTGTCCCAATTGAGC
Source organism: Flavobacteriaceae bacterium (assembly GCA_040261965.1). Taxonomy (GTDB): domain Bacteria; phylum Bacteroidota; class Bacteroidia; order Flavobacteriales; family Flavobacteriaceae; genus UBA7446. The sequence goes on along the minus strand of JBDQNA010000128.1, from coordinate 2,328 downwards.
CAACTGCTTTAGTTCGTTTTTGCTAACCATGTATTTGGTGTATTTTTGTTTTTTACAACTTTTCTCTTGACCACAAGATTTTCAAAAATACTAGGTTTTGGTGTGCTTTTGGGCATAACAGTAGGATGTTCTGCTATTCGCAACTTGCCTGAGGATGGTATATTGTTGCGTAAGAACACGGTGTTTGTAGATGACCAAGTGGCTGTTGACTCGGTTGCAAATATTATTCAGCCAAAGCCTAATAATCGTTTTTTAGGCATACCATTTGGGTTATTGCTCTATCAATCCGCAAAGGATAGCACAGATCTTTCCTTTGAAAATTGGCTTGCCAAAAAGCCAAACCGAAAAAAAAGGATGAATGCCATTTGGTCCGAAAAGCAAGTAAAAAAAATGAAAGCTTATAAAAGTGGTTTTCAAGCTTGGAAAAGAAAAACGGGAGAAGCGCCTGTGCTTTCAGATTCCTTATCTACTGCAATAAATGCTCAAAAGTTAAAAGCCTTTTTTTCAAATGAAGGGTATTTTAATGCTGCGGTAGAAACATCTGCCGTTCTTAGCAACCAATATGCCTCTGTAAATTATAATGTCAGCACCAATACGCCCTACTTTATAGATAGCATTAAAATTAATATCCAAAGCCCTATTTTGGATTCTATATATATGGCTAACAAAGCCGACAGCAAAATCAAGCAAGGAGACCGTTTTCGGACTACAGCATTTGAGCAAGAGCGAAACAGGTTGTCTGCATTATTTAGAAATGCGGGGGTTTACCCTTTTCAGCTTAACTCCATTGATTACAGCGTTGGTGTTGATTCAACTGGGATAGACTATCGTTTAGCTGTGCAACTCAACATTCGAAACTATATTGAAAATCAAGAAGGAAATCCGGTACCAAAAAAGTATAAGATTTCAAAAATGAATACCGTTGCCGTTTTATTGGGCAAAGCAGGCAATACAGGGAGTGAAGCTTATGATTCTATTGGAGTTTTTGAGGGAATGACCATTTTCAGTCAAGGCAAAATGAAGTACAACAGCAAGCTGTTGCGCGAATCCATTGATTTTAAAACAAATGAGCCGTACAGCGATACTTCGCGAAGCACCACGCTAAAACAACTCAACAGACTACAAAGTTTTGATTATCCAACCATTAGATATCAATATGCAAATGAAGATGAAACCCTTTTAGACGCCTCCATTTTTTTAATGCCTAAAAAAAGATATTCGCTAGACTTTGCCTTGGACGTAACCCAATCCAACATCTTGAAACGAGGTATTGCGTTTAGTTCTGGTTTAAGTGTCTTAAATGTATTTAAAGGTGCCGAAACCCTAGAGTTGGGTGCTAGAGGTTCATTTGGTCGCTCCTCCGATGTCGCCATTTCTGAATATGGCTTTGATATTCAACTGAGAGCGCCCCAGTTTTTATTGCCCTTTAGCAGTAAAATCAACAAACAAAACCTTGCACCACTAACCATCTTAAGAGTGGGTGTGGGATCACAAGAAAACATCGGTCTAGACAAGCAAAGTTTAAACGGAAGTATACAATACCAGTGGAACCCAAGAGAAAACCGCAGATGGACCCTTTCTTTAATGGATGTAGAGTTTGTAAACAATAAAAATGAAGCCAATTACTTTGGGGTTTACAACAATGCTTATGGGGAATTAAATCAAATTGCAACAAGCACCAATACAAACCCAAATTATCTTGTAAACGACAGGCTCATCATTCCACAAGGAACAGCGTCTTTTATTAGTGACGTGTTGGATGGCAGTACAAATATTTTGGCTAGTGATCCAAGCTATCAAAGGGTGCAGCGTATTGAAGAACGCAGAAGGAGACTCACGCAAAACAACCTAATTATAAGTTCGGGCATTAATTTTTTTAGCTCTTCCAAGCAAGGTATTTTTGATAGGGAATTTACGCAGTTTAGGGCTAATCTTAGTTGGTCTGGTAATCTGCTAAAAAGTTTGGCTAAGTCATTTAACTGGAAACAAGAAAATGGACAATACCTTCTGTTTGAAGTCCCCTTTAGTCAGTTTATAAAATTAGAGACGGATTTTGTCAAGCATTGGTCTGTGAGCGAGAATCAGGTAGTGGCCATCAGGGCTTTTGCTGGAGCTGCAATCCCTTATGGCAATGCAGACAACATCCCTTTTAACAGATCTTTTTTTGGTGGTGGGGCTTATGACAACAGGGCTTGGGAAGTATATCGATTGGGGCCTGGGTCTAGTGATACTGGAAATGAATTTAACGAGGCAAACCTTAAAATGTCTTTCAATGTTGAGTACCGTTTTGACCTTCTTGGGGCTTTCAAGGGCGCGCTATTTGTTGAC
>JBDQNA010000028.1:0-10705 GCA_040261965.1 Flavobacteriaceae bacterium | reverse complement strand
TTCGCAAACAAATGTTATATTTAAGCACCCAAAAAAAAACCCGCACTTCGAAAAGTGCGGGTGTCAAAACAATAACCAATAAAAAATGTTACGACATTACACTATACCTATTCACGAACCGTGCCAAACTAGCACACCCCCCTTTTTTTTTACAACTTTATTTTTCATTCTTGCTTTTAATAACGTTAACATATATGCCCAGACCAAGGATAGATTTGAAATTAAGTTAAAACTAATCGAATATATAGACGATAAAACAAAAGAGCATACTTATATTGATGCAAACAGCACGCATGCAGTTTTAAACTTGACTAGAAATTACAATCATGTTTTTGTTGCGCTTGAAAACGACCCCAGTATTCAATATTCGTATAAAGTTACGGGTGAAACAGCCTTAAGTCAATGGAAAAATACAGGTCCGGAAATTCATTTGATTGGTTTAAGTAGGGGAGTCCATGAGCTTTTTATTCGGGGTGAACGGAATGGCGTCATATCGAGTAATGTTTTGCAATATGATATTTTCATCAAAACGCCTTTTTACCTCACTTGGTGGTTTCTTTCTATTCTCATAATCCTAGCGCTACTGATGTTTTATGCTTTTTTATCCCTTGAAAGTAAACTTCTCGAAGAGCGTCGCGATCGAAACCTTGAGGTCTCTAATTTAGAAAGCAGAGCTTATCGTGCACAAATGAACCCACATTTTATTTTTAATGCTTTGAATGGTATGCAAAGTGCTATGGTATTGGGTGGGGAAAAAGAGTTTAACGCATATATATCCTCCTTTTCTAAACTTATCCGCGACACGTTAGACATGAGCAGTGTAGACAAGATTTCTGTAGCAGATGAAATAAAATACATCACCAACTATGTTAAATTACAAGACCATAGACTTGATAAACAAATTGATTTGGAAATACATATTGACCCAAAAATTAATCAATATGAGGTTTATCTGCCTTGCATGATGTTACAGCCCATTGTAGAAAATGCCATTGTTCATGGGATAATACCAAAACAGGATACAGGTAAAATAGAAATTGAATTAGCAATTCAAGACAATATGCTTTGTATTTGTATTACAGATAATGGTATTGGGCGCGAAGCTGCTGCTGCCCAAAAAGAAAAATATGCCAAACACAAATCCTATGCTACACAAATTATGCAGGACAGGATGGATATTTTCAATTATTACAATCAACAAAAACTAGCCTTCAGTATAGAGGACTTGTTTGATGCTGCTGGAGCTGCAAGTGGAACAAAAGCAACACTACAGCTACCACTTGAATTGAAAACACGTAATTAACTAGCTATCAGGGCTTGGTAAGTTAAACAAGTTTTATATCCTTTGGTTACAAAGTAATCTGTTGTGTCCGCAGCCCCGCAAGCCAAAATAAAATCCCCTCCCCATGCACCTAAACTCTTGATGGTTCCAGGATAATCATCAAACAATCTTTCTTGAATGGGTATCGTATTAATCATAGCGCCAATAAACCGCTCGTGCATAACCACTTGTTTTTGAAAGTGATCAAGTGTTGAATCCGCCAAAAAGGCTCTTGTGAGTTCATTAACGGTTTCTATTTTATCGGGTGTAAGTACACTGCTGTCAAACGCAGCAACTGCCTGCTGACTGTCTTGTTTTTTATTTAGATGTATAAAAAACAATTGGTCTTTGAACGAGGGATTGAAATCAACCGGAGTAATATTTGGATGAATCCCATTTGTGCGTTCATACAAAAGGGCACCTTCTGCCGTTGCACAAGCAATATCATAACCACTCCCGCCAAATACGTTTTGAAGTAGTACATAAGGATTTACTTTTGACCACTGAGCCAATAGTGAAACTAGGGTTGAAGAACTCCCCAGTCCCCAGTTACGTTCAAATTCGAGCGTGCTCACAAACATTAAACCATTGATTTCTGAAAAAAGCCTTGTGTTTTCGGCATTTATTGTTTGAAAGAGTTGTTGTAATCGCCATCCAATAGCATCGTTATGTTGATGTGTGCTAAAGGTGGTTTTATCAAAGCTATTTTCATACCACGCTTTTCCATGAACATCTATGCTCCTCCATTCTAATTTACCTGTGGAGGTTTTAATGACTTCTAAAGACTGTCCAAGCTTAGTAGGAAGGGCAAGGGCTTTTGCTCCGCCCAACACGGCATATTCTGCAGTTAGTAATATTTTTCCTTTGGCATAAAACTTCATGCGCCACGGAGTTTTACGAGCAAGTCAGCAACTGTATGGTGCGAAACGCTATGGTCTTTAAAGTGTGCTATTGCCGCTTTTTTTTCTACTTCCGTTGCTTGGTGCTGATTTAGGATATTTAAGAGATGCATTTTCATATGCCCTTGTTGGATACCCGTAGTAACCAAGCTTTTTACAGCTGCAAAGTTCTGTGCCAAACCTGCAACAGCTACGATTTGCATGAGTTCTTGTGCATTGGGTGTTCCCATGAGTTCATGGCACCAACGCACCAAGGGATGAAGCTTGGTTAATCCACCAACAGTACCTAGAGCCAACGGAACCCTAAGTGAAAATCTAAAAATCCCATCTTTGATTTCCGCCTTAGAAAGACTTTGGTATTGACCCCTTGCTGCTGCATGGGCATGTATGCCTGCCGACACTGCCCTGAAGTCATTTCCACTGGCCATAACAACGGCGTCTATACCATTCATGATTCCTTTGTTGTGGGTCACGGCTCGGAAGTGTTCAACTACTGCTATCTTTACAGCCTGTACAAACTTCTCGGCAAAAAGCCTACTGTCTTCGGGACTTGCTAATAGTTCATTCACAGGACAGCTAACAGCTGCCTCAACCATACAGTTGGGCACATAGTTTGACAATATGCTCATGACTATCTCAATGGCTTTTTCTTTCTCAGAAAAATCAGCGTGTTTTGCCGCCAATGCCTTCAGTGTGGTGCCCAATTGCTCTAAACAAGAATTGATGAAGTTTGCTCCCATTGCATCTTGGGTTTCAAAACGCACATCTAGCTGGTAATAATCTGATATTGCATCACTTTTATCAACCAAACGAAGCGCTGTAATTCCCCCACCGCGACTACGCATGTTGCGTGTGATTTCATCTGTTGAAGCCAAAAGATCAGTCCGATACTGCTCAAAAAACCGAATAAGTTTTTGGGTGTCTCCATGATACATAAAATGTACGTGTCCAACTTTTTCGGTGCCTATTATGCTTGCTTTAAACCCTCCTTTGGTACTCCAAAACTTGGCTGCGTTGGACGCTGCTGCGACTACTGAACTTTCTTCAATAGCCATGGGTATGGTAAGTGTTTTTCCGTTTATGATAAAGTTTGGCGCTACTCCCAATGGCATATAAAAATTGGTTAAAGCGTTTTCAATAAACTCATCGTGGAGCGTTTGCAATGCCTGGTCGCTGTGGTTGTAGTTATGTAGTACTTCCAATGCCTGACTGGGATTGTGAAACTGTTGGCTGATCCAATCTAGTTTTTCAGCCTTGGTTTTTTTGGAAAATCCAGAAACGAATGCACCTTGTCCTTTTTGATTACTCATATGGCAAAGATACGACTGTTGGGGAAAGTGTAACTTTATATAAAAATCCTATATTCGCTTATTAGCAACTTAGTTTATGGAAGCACAATTTGGCGGTTCCGCCCTTAACCAAAAGACCATTATAAATCACCCTGTTGGGTTATTTGTTTTATTTTTCACCGAGATGTGGGAGCGTTTCAGTTACTACGGTATGCGTGCCATATTGGTGTTGTTTCTCACATCGTCCATCATGAATGACGGCTGGGCGTGGTCTAACGAAGATGCCTTGCAATTGTATGGGCTATACACAGGATTGGTATATCTTACTCCTATTCTAGGCGGATTTCTCGCCGATAAATTTTTGGGCTATCGTAATGCAACGGTTTTGGGTGCTTTGATTATGACCTTAGGGCATGCCTCCATGGCATTGGAAACCTTTACGAACACCTTTTTCTACCTTGGATTAGTCTTGCTGATCATCGGAAATGGTTTTTTCAAACCCAATATTTCTTCCATCGTTGGGCAATTATATAAAGATGGCGACAAACGCAAAGACGGTGGCTATACCATTTTTTATATGGGAATTAATGCCGGTGCCTTCTTGGGAATATTACTTTGCGGTTATATTGGAGAAAAAGTCGGCTGGCATCTAGGTTTTGGTTTGGCAGGTATTTTTATGTTTTTTGGCATGTTGCAGTTTTGGTTTGCTCAAAAAATATTTGGCAATATTGGATTAACCCCTAAAAAACTGGCGGAAGTACAGCCAGCCAATAAAGACCAAAACGCAAAGAGCGGCTTTTCAAAGGTTGAGATAGACCGCTTGATAGTGATTGTTGTCTTTTCAATATTCACGATCTTCTTCTGGTGGGCATTTGAACAAGCTGGCGGATCCATGACCATATTTGCAAAAGATTTTACCCAACGAACCCTGGTTGGTGATGCTTCCAATATTTTCAAGGTAGCCAATACTATTATTACCCTAGTGCCTATGGTTGTTTTGACCCTAGTGCTCTATGGCTTATTCAGTAAAATGCTCAGCAGTTTTATGCTCTCTAATTTATTCTTGGGCGCAAGCTTTGCTATTATTTGGGGCATTGTTATTTGGATGATTGTACGTGAGTTTTCAGAAACAGCTACTGAAATACCGGCCTCTTGGTTTTCCGTTTTAAATTCACTTTATATTATTTTATTAGCACCATTATTTTCCAAAATATGGTCTTCTAAATTCAACCCTAGTGGGCCTATAAAATTTGCCATTGGCCTTATTCTCTTGGGAACGGGTTTTGCTTTCTTGGCTTTTGGTGCTTGGGGCATTCCGTTGGGTGCTGAGCAAGCTAGTGTAAGCATTGTTTGGCTTATCTTGGCGTACTTATTCCACACCATGGGAGAACTGTGTATTTCCCCTGTAGGCTTGTCTTACGTGAGTAAGTTGGCTCCAATAAAACTAGTGGGTCTTATGTTTGGCTTCTGGTTTGTTTGTAGTGCTGTTGCAAATTACTTGGGAGGAAAAACGGGAAGCTATATCGATAAAATTTCCGAAGCCTATGGCCTGTCGAATTTTTTCTTAATTTTCTTTGTAATCCCTGTTTTGGCGGGAATTTTGATGATTGTTTTAAAACCTATTCTAATTAAAAAAATGCATGGAATTGATTAAAAATAATATTGTTCTAGTTCTTTTGATGCTTTCATATGGTGTAAACGCCCAAGTCAATTGGTATACCTTTGAAGAGGCTTTTGAAGCTCAGAAAGCAGACCCAAAACCTATTATGGTTGATGCCTATACCGTTTGGTGTGGTCCATGTAAGTTGTTGGACAAAAACACCTTTGCTAATAAAGACGTTAGCGAATATTTAAACGCCAACTTTTATCCCGTAAAATTTAATGCTGAAGGCAATGAGGTTGTACGCTTTCAAGGGAAAGCTTATGACAATCCAGATTATGACCCCCAGCGAGCCAAGAGCCGCAACAGCGCACATAGCCTTACTCGATACTTGGGCGTTTCTGGTTATCCTACGCTTATTTTTTTCGATAAAGACGGGAACTATGTTACCCCAGTGGTTGGTTATATAAATCCAAAACAAATTGAAATTTACCTTAAACTGATATATCAACAGGATTATGTTGACTTTAAGACAGCCGACGACTTCACGGCCTACATCAAAGCCTTTAATAATCAGTTTAAGGGATAGCTGCCCTCTGCTGCAGTATTGTGAAAGGTGATTTTTTTGGCTTTACAAGTTGCTTGCCATCGCGCTATAAACGAAGGATAATTACTTCCATCAGCAATAATAATGGTGGGTTTAATATGCTCGATCACATCATCCAAATGAATTTTAGGGCTTTGCCGCAAGAGTACCCTATCCTGCGCTTGTACGCCCTTGTAAATCCCCAGACTATCAATCACAAGTAAATCAGTGTAGCTATTGTTTAGCCGATGAAAACGAATGCTGTCTAGACGATTGTCTAATTGAAACTGCAGGGCCAATTGCATCACTTTTTTGGTTTTTTCCGCGTAATATGCAATTGCTATTTCCTTTTCGTTCGTAAGGATTAAACTATTTTTATACACATGTCCAATAAGTGTTTTTGGCTGAGCTTTCCATTGCAACAACAGGTTTACATGGAATAATACCGTCAGCACACCCAATAGCCATATCTTTCTAAGTGCGGGATGGGTTATAAAAATATATAGGCTAATAATGGTCATACTCAAAAGCAACGCATCTATTGATCTGAAAGGTATGTTTTCAATAAAAAAGCGTTCCCATTGCGCAATCCATGCCACGGTATGTTGATAAGCATCAAAAATGGAGTTAGCCAAATCATATGCAGGGTAAGCAGACGGAACAAAACTTATGCCAACGGAAGCGATAGCCATAGCGATGATAAATCCCAGCAGCGGCACCAGTACCAAATTACTAACCCAAAAGAGGAGTGGGAATTGGTTGAAGTAGTAGAGACTTAAGGGCAAAATCGCGAGTTGAGCAATACAGCCTACTCCAAAAAGATCGGCCAGGTAGCGAGCAGACCAATGTTTTTTAATAAAAAGGTGTTGCCAACGGGGCATCATCCAAACTATTCCAAAAACGGCTGCATAGCTTAATTGAAACCCTACATCAAAAATAAACCGGGGGTTTACAAAGATTAATATGACAAAACTTGCCCAAACCCCTTGAATACTGGCATTTTTACGTGCTAGAACAAGTCCCATTTGCAAAAAGGTAAACATGGTTACAGCTCTAGTAACAGATGCTGATCCACCTGTGATAAGCACAAAACACCAAAGGAAAAGTACCGGTAGCAATGCTGCAAGCGTTTTGCCGTATCTCAAGCTTTTTAGTGGTCTCACAAAAAACCGCAAAAGCATAAGCACTACGCCAATATGTAGTCCAGAAATGGCTAAAAGATGCATGGCACCAGCTCTTTGGTATTGCACGATTCGTTCTTCGGATAATTCAGCCTTATGACCAAGTACCAATGCCATGACTAATGCCTGATTGTTCTGGTTAAGCGGGGTATGCTTAAGCTGTGATATCAGTTTTTGTTGCAGCTTATACGCCCAGCGTAGGACGCTTGGTTTTGGGGATATGGTGGTAAAAGGAGTTTTGGGTAGGTTGATTTTTCTCATTACACCTTTTCGTTGCATATGGGTTTTAAAATCAAAATCCATAGGGTTTTTGGGCGCTTGAATGGGTGATAGTTTAGCTCGTATCAACAGGCGATCGCCAATGCTTAATCCTTGTGCTAGTGTTGTTTGAACCAATATATGCTCCTTATTTGATGTTAATGCAATATATTGATGTCCAAACGCGTTAGTGTTTGCTGCTTTTGTTACGACAAGTTCATGGATGGTCTCTGTTGAGGTCGTTTTTGAGCTTAGGGGCTTTAGCCTAATGCTGCCCAGCACCAAGAAGCCACAAAACATACTTACCAAGAACGGAACGTACCAGCATTTTATATGACAAACAATAAGAGCTATGCCAAATCCAATTGGATATAAATGTCCGAAGTTAGGTTGAAAAAATTCTTGCAAAAGTATCCCCAAACCAAATGCAGATCCAATGAGGGCAATAGGCGTACTTGAATGGGACATACTGCAAAGTACGGAACATTCTATTTTTTAAGCAACCTTCGAGTTTGGGCGTATTTTTTTTTCCAGTAAGGATTATCGAGTGTTGAGATGATTACTCCTTGTGAAGAGGAGGCATGAATAAATTGGGGAACTCCCCGTTTGGTTCCTACCACTATGCCTGCATGGGTAAGCTTGCGTTTTCTGGAAGTCCTAAAAAAAACGAGATCACCCTTTTTAGCTCTGTCAATAGAAATGCGCTTGCCTTTTTTTCGCAAAGCATCGACTGTTCTAGGAATTTTAACGCCTTGTTGGCGGTAGGCGTTGTATATAAGGCCTGAACAATCAATACCGCGTTTGGTATTTCCGCCCAAAGCATATGGAACACCTAAATATCCCTTGGCATAGTAAACAACCCCATCTCTAGGTTTTATTTTACTGCCCTTTCGAAAGCTGCCGCATGAAGCCACACTCAAGGCAAGCAATATGAGAACTACCTTACGCATGTGTTCGTTGTGAAATTAGTTTGGCCGTTTGGTCACTAGCGCCACTTTTGCCTAATTTTGTTTTAAGTGCTTTGTAAGCCTCAAGCTGAGCTCTTCGTACGGGGCCATTTAAAATTTCAGATAGATCCGAAGACAACTGATTTGCATTGCAATTGCGCTGTAAGCGCTCGGGCACTACCATTTGGTCTAAAATTAAATTGACAAGTGAGATGTATGGCAGTTTTACAACTTGTTTGCCAATGGCGTAGCTCAAAGCACTGGTTTTGTAACATACAATTTGTGGTACCTCGAACAGTGCTGTTTCTAAGGTTGCTGTTCCGCTGGTAACCAAAGCGGCGTGGGCGTGTGATAATAATGTATAAGTATCATTTTTGACAATGTGCAAGCCTAGGTTTTGGAAGAGTACTTCATTTAGGTGCGGGGCTGCTCCAATTACAAAACAATACTCGGGAAAGTCTTTGGCCGTATCTGACATGATGCGCAACACTTTGCTTACCTCTTGCGCCCTGCTTCCCGGAAGTAAGGCCACTATGGGCTTATCTTTTGGTAGTTTGTGTGTTGTCCTGAAAATTTCAGCATCTCCACCGTCAAATTGTGCAATTTCGTCCAACAGCGGATGTCCCACAAAATCAACAGCCAATTGATGTTTATTTTCAAAAAAGGTCTTTTCAAAAGGGAGGATGACATATAAATAGTCAATAACCTTTTTCATAAGCGCTACTCTGTTTTCTTTCCATGCCCAAACTTGTGGGCTGATATAATAATGGACAGGGATTTTTTGTGCTTTTGCCCATTTGGCAATGCGGAGGTTGAACCCAGGGTAGTCAACAAGGATAATTGCATCGGGCTGAAATGCCAAAATATCATCCTTGCAAAAGCGTATATTTTTGAAGATAGTACGGAGGTTTTTGGCGACTTCCCAAAACCCCATAAAAGCCAAGTCACGATAGTGTTTTACGATGATTGCACCTTGTGCTTTCATGCGACCACCGCCCCAAGCACGAATGCTAGTATTTGCATCTTCTTTTATGAGCGATTTTATAAGGTTGGCAGCATGTAAATCACCAGATGCTTCCCCGGCAATGATGTAGTACTTCATCCAAAAAGCTTTAATCCAAAGGTAAGCAAAGCCCACAAGATGGAGCTTGCAAGGACTCCATAGGCAAATGGTTCGTTGTTTTTTCGAAGAGAGCCAAAAAACAACAACAAATTGGGAAGCGCACAAAGTGTTGCGATACCCGCAAAAGTATCAACTTCCTTAAGCTCAAAATCGATATTTATAACTGCAATACCAAGTATAAATATAGGCACGCCCAAACCCAACAGCAGCCCCCAGCGCAGTTGTTTTGTTAAAAGTCCCATGTATTTAGTTTCTGTATACTGTGATGTGCAGTCATGTCAAAGTGGACAGGAACAACGCTTACATAGCCATTTTCGAGCGCCCACTCGTCAGTGTCTTCCCCCTTGTCTTCATTGATAAATTTTCCCGTAAGCCAATAGTATTCTTTGCCAGTTGGGTCCTCTCTTTTGTCGAACTCTTCAACCCAATATGCCATAGCTTGTCTGCATATGCGTATTCCTTTGATGTCCTTTTCTTTCAATTGGGGTAGGTTAACGTTCAGTACAACCCCTTCTGGAATGCCATTTGATAGGGCTGACAGGGCTATGCGCCTAACAAAGGAGTTTATTTGTTCAAAGTCGGCATCCCATGCATAGTCTAAAAGTGAAAACCCGATGGCGGGAATGCCTTCTATACCTGCTTCAACAGCAGCACTCATGGTACCCGAGTAGATTACGTTAATTGATGAATTGGAGCCGTGATTGATGCCAGAAACACAGAGATCTGGTTTGCGCTTTAGTATTTCATGGACTCCCATTTTAACGCAATCAGCTGGTGTGCCAGAACAGGCGTATTCTTCTTGTGGCCCATCGTCTAAGGTAACCTTGCTGCATCGAAGGGTGTTGTTTAAGGTAATGGCATGGCCCATACCCGATTGTGGACTGTCGGGAGCAACCACCACAACCTCACCAATGCTGTTCATCACGTGAATCAGATTCCGCAGCCCTGGTGCACTAATTCCGTCATCATTAGTTACAAGAATTAAAGGCTTTTTCATAAATTAGTTTTGAAAGATAAAAATAAGCAATGCACGCATCATATTTGCTTTTTTTGGCACGGTTATGGAATAGTTGTTAAAAAAGTTACGAAAAAGCTGTATTTTTAACCTTGCTTCCAAAGACAATTATGAAAAAAAAGTTATTCTTCCCCCTGTTTTTTGTCGTCCTAATGCTCGTGGCATGGACTCGCTTTAATACCCCAACAACGCATCAATTTTCTGAAGACACCTCAAAAGACAAACTCCTTATGGAGTTAATTGCTTATTTTATGCAACGTGGACACTTCGACCCTAAGGACATAAGCGATGACTTTTCCGAAGACTTGTACGACACCTTTCTGGAAATGCTAGACGGTCAAAAACGGTATTTTCTTAAAAAAGATATTGCTCAATTTGATCGATACAAGTATGCACTAGATGACGAGTTTAGGGCTCTACAAACAAATTTTTTTGATTTAGTTTATACCCGTTATTTGGAGCGCAGGAATGAGACAAAATCATTTT
>JBDQNA010000008.1:0-16970 GCA_040261965.1 Flavobacteriaceae bacterium | reverse complement strand
TTTCCACAAAAATGCAAAAAAGAGGCATTATGAGCCATTTTTTCAATAAAAACAATCAATTCTTCCATGTTTTTTGCTGTTTTTATCGTTTTTATACCATTTTTAAAAAGCAATACTTTTGATTGTTCTCCCACACAAAGTATTTGTGCATTTGTCAAGGGAAGTCCATTTTTTAATACCGTTTTTACTGCGTTTTTACTGCTGAAGATTACATAATCTGTAAGAGCAGGGCTTTCAAAAGACAAGGGCTTGATATGAATAGCATCGTATTCCATATAGGCAAGACCATTTTGAACAATACGCTCGCGTAGACCCACATCTAGTTTTTTGGTCGACAAGATTAAGGGCTTATTCACGCAGCATTGCTTTAGCGCCACGTGATAAGAGTTCTTTGGCAGCAATAGAACCAATGTCATGGGCTTTTTCAACAGCCAAGTACTGATCAAATACCAACTGTTGCTTTCCATCTTTTTGTGTAACAGTTCCTACGAAATGAACTTGGCCATCTTTCATTTTTGCCAGAGCTCCGATGGGGGCTGTACAGCCGCCTTCTAGCTCACGTAAGAAGATTCGTTCTTGCGCCACACAAAAGGCCGTCTCCTCGTCATTTAACAGAGATAATTTTTTCAATAATTCTTTATCAGAGGCTAATGCAGTAACTAATAAAGCTCCTTGGGCAGGTGCTGGAATCATCCAATCTAAAATTGTATGTTGTTTGGGTAACATTTCCAGACGCATCAGACCAGCTATGGCCATTATGGTGCCTTGACAGTCCAAGGTTTCTAATTTTTTTAGCCTCGTGGGAACATTCCCTCTGATGTCAATAGTACTGTGGTGTGGAAATTTATGCATCCATTGTGCAGCACGTCGGAGACTGCTCGTTGCCACAACACTTTTGTTGTTTTCCCAAGCATCGTTTTTAGAAATAAAAACGTCAGCTACGGGACCACGTTTTGGAATAAATGCAGCAGTAATACCTTTTGGAAGTTGTGTTGGCACGTCTTTCATGCTGTGAACGGCAACATCTATTTGACCTTCTAAAAGAGCGCCATCCAGTTCTTTGGTAAAAATCCCTTGTACCCCCATTTCATATAGGGGCTTTTGTAACTCTTTATCACCACTAGAAGAAATGGGCACGAGTTCGCTTCTAAGGCCAAGAGTCTCAAGCATGTGTTGTACTTGTCGAGCTTGCCAGAGTGCCAGCGCACTACCACGCGTTCCTATCCGGACAAGTTTATTCATCGGCAGTTACATTGAATAGTGTTTTTAATGCCTTGACACTTTCGCCAGCGTTTTCACTCGTGCGTAAGTGCGTTGCCATTCGGTTGGTTAGTTTGTGGATAAGACGATCTGAAACGGCCAAGGCACTAACAGTATCTAGGGAAGGGTTCTTTTTACGATGGGCTTCCAACTCTTGCAGCTGAATGTCTTCCATCAATTTTTTGACAGCGACAAGGGCAGGCGTAAACTTGCGTGTTTTGAGCCACTGGTTAAATTCTTCTACAGATTGGGCAATGATTTCTTTGGCGTGTGGCACGTACTTTTTTCGTTCCATCAGCGTTTTATCTGACATTTTAGACAGCTCGTCCAAGTGAAGCAGCGAAACGTTTGGAAGTTCCAGCACATTGGGATTCACGTTTTTGGGCATCGATAAGTCTAAAATGAGTAGTGGCTTATCGCTATGAATCAGCGACTTAGCAATAGTAGGCTTTTCGGCACCAGTTGCTACAACAAGCACATCGGCTTTGCGTATTTCAACAGGCAGATCAGCGTAGTCTTTCACCTCTATATCAAATTTTCCTGCCAATTGCTCTGCACGTTTGCGCGTTCGATTGATAAGTGTAATGCTGGTGTTTTTGGTATGCTTGACAAGATTTTCACAGGTATTACGACCAATTTTTCCCAATCCAAACAATACGATTTTTTTATTGTCCAAGTCGGCAATGGTGTCCAGCATATAGCGCACTGAAACGTAGGAAACGGAAGTTGCCCCAGAAGATAATTCTGTTTCTGTTTTGATGCGTTTACTCGCGTTTAATACAGCGTTAAACATGCGTTCCATATAGGGGCTGAGCATGTTGCTTTTTTTAGAAATTTTAAAACTCTTTTTAAGCTGTGAAATGATTTCAAAGTCACCTAATATTTGACTGTCAAGGCCAGTTCCTACAAAGAATAAATGCGAAATAGCTTCGGCACCTTCATAGGTATTTCCCGCAATTTTGAAGTCTTGAATTGAACCTTCTGAATGCTCGCAAAGCAATTCAACAAGCAGCTCGCAATTAGGCGCTTGAGCATATAACTCTGTTCTGTTACATGTCGAGCTTAAAACCAAAGAACCAATTCCTTTGCTTTTCGCATCATCCAATAAAAAGGGGATTGCTTTTGAAGTTATGCTAAAACGGCCACGTAGTGCCGCATCTGCTTTTTTATAACTAACACCAATACAATAGAAATTATCCCTTGTCGGCATATATGATTTTTAGTTGCACAGCAAAAATAACGCACAGCCAAGACAAAAAATACCGCTAAAAGTGCTTTTTCTAACGCTATTAGGACTCGTGCTTTCACAGAGAAATTACTGTTTTTTCTTTGTATGTTTGTTCCACACAAGTAAAACAAAAGGAAGCAATGAATACAGAAAATAACGCTTTACGTCCTGTTATAGACCAAACCATTGAGGCGGGTTTTGACGTCCTTACTCATGAAAACGGGACCGATAAAAAACAGCAGGTTGTTCGGCATGTTGATGCCAGTTTGATTCAATTTCATTTTTGTTTTCGCGGAAGCGCAACCTTTCACTTTAATGCAAAAACCTACAGTCTTCCCATATTAGATGAACACGTTTTACTGTTGTATAACCCTCAGCGTGAATTGCCCATGGAGCTAGACCTTTCCGTAAACACTCAGCTCGTCACGGTACTTATTTCAATTAAAAAATTTCACAGTCTGTTTTCGCAAGAGGCGGAGCAAATCAGTTTCCTTTCGGACGAAAATATTGACAAAAAATACTACAAAGACCATGTTTTCACCCCTTCTATGGCTGTAGTGTTGAGTCAGGTATTACAACACCAACCCAATGCTTTGATGAGTAGACTTTATTTAAAAGGAAAGGTTTACGAGCTTTTGAGCCTGTACTTTAACCCATCCGAAGCCACAGATATTGCCGAGTGTCCCTTTTTAGTTGATGAGGAAAATGTGCGCAAAATTCGCAACGCCAAAAAAATCATGCTTGAGCGCATGGTAGATCCGCCTAGTTTGCCCGAATTGGCCGATGAAATAGGACTAAGCTTAAAGAAATTGAAAGAAGGATTTAAGCAACTTTACGGCAGCACGGCCTATCAATTTGTTTTGGATCACAAGATGAATCACGCCCGTCAACTATTGGGCACAGGCTCTTACAATGTGAATGAAGTATCCAGTCAATTAGGTTACAGTAATTCTAGTCATTTTATTGAAGCCTTTAAAAAGAAGTTTGGCACAACACCAAAAAAATACCTTTTGTCTGTATCTTCGTAACGAAAAATGTTGCTATGAAAGGAGTTCTAATGGTGAATTTAGGTTCACCCAAAAGTCCTACACCTCAGGACGTTAAGCCTTACTTGGAAGAGTTTTTAATGGATGAGCGTGTGATTGACGTGCCCAAGTGGTTTCGTTCTTTTTTGGTGAAAGGGATTATTCTCAAAACCCGGCCAAAAAAATCTGCTAAGGCCTATCAAAAAATTTGGTGGGACGAAGGCTCTCCACTAATTGTCTTATCGGAACGCTTACACAAAAAGGTTGCTCAAAAGACGTCTGTACCCATTTCGCTTGCCATGCGATATGGTCAACCGTCTATAGCTTCAGGCTTGGAAGAACTACATCAAAAAGGGGTAGATGAGGTGCTGATTGTTCCCTTATATCCGCAACACGCCATGGCTACTACAGAAACCATATTGGTTTTGGCAGAAGAAATTAGAGCTGCAAAATATTTAAATATGTCCTTTACACATTTGCCTGCATTTTATCATCATGCAGATTATATCCGGGTATTGTCACATTCTATTCAAGAATTCCTTCAAGACAAACCATGGGAACATTTGTTGTTTTCCTATCACGGCATTCCTGAGCGACACATTCGCAAATCGGATATTACCAAATCGCATTGTAAGATTGATGGCAGCTGTTGCCAAACGCCATCCGATGCGCACGCCTATTGCTACCGTCACCAATGTTATGAAACCACCAAACAGGTTGCTGAATATCTCGAGCTACGTCCGGGAAGCTTTTCAACTTCGTTTCAGTCTCGCTTAGCAGGCGATAAGTGGTTACGCCCTTACACAGATAAAACGGTTGAGCAATTTGCCAAGACAGGAACTAAGAAGTTGGCGGTTGTAACCCCTGCGTTTATTTCGGACTGCCTAGAAACTTTAGAGGAGATAGGTATGGAGGCCAAAGAAGATTTTGAAGAAAAAGGAGGAGAAGAAATGCATGTAGTTCCATGCATCAACGATCGTAACGATTGGGTAAATGTGCTCAGTCGCTGGATAGATGAGTGGGCAACAGCATCTTAATTTTGAAAAAGGCGTACCTTTAGAACAACACCTAAACGTGGATTATTATTTATACATAAAAGCACTTCATCTGATTTTTGTAATCACTTACTTTGCTGGGCTATTCTATATGCCCCGGATTATGGTATACATGGTTGAAGCTGCCGAACGCCCACAATCAGAGGCCGATATTATCATACCACAACTACAATTGATGATGCGACGCTTATGGCAAATCATTACGGTCCCTTCTGCTATTTTAGGACTACTTTTTGGGCTTTGGATGTTGTGGATAAACCCCTTTTTGCTGGGTAAATCGTGGATGTTGGTCAAGTTGATATTTGTGGGCCTGTTGATTTTATATCATATACAAACACATCGTTTTTACAAGGCATTTTTACAAAGGAACTGCCAGCGTAGCGCCAGCTTTTTCCGCATTTGGAATGAAGGCGCAACACTTATTTTATTTGCCGTGATATTTTTGGCGATACTCAAAGATAGTATTCATTGGATTTTTGGGTTATTGGGTCTTTTTGGCTTGACTTTTTTACTAATGGTCGGTATTCGGGCATACAAACGTTATCGTAATAAAAACGGCTAGCATATGCGGTTGCCATCTCTTCGCGCACGGATTTTTATAGCTCTAATTTTTTTGGTGCTGGTGGCTTCAGTATTAATTGCAGGAGTAACCATTGTACAATATAGCGAACAGTCCAACACCTATCACGATCAGCGTTTGTCGCGTAAAGAAAATCAACTCAAGAAGCGACTTAAGTACCTTTTGGAAAGTACTCCACTGAATGTTGACGGGACAAATATTAAAGCGGTTTTTCGGCCACACTTAAAGGAAACAGCAGACGTTTTAAACATTAACTTTAGGCTCTATAGCTTGTCTGGAGATTTGCTTTGTTCTTCTCAACTGATGGAATCAACTCCCTCACAAACACTTTCTGCAACTATTTTAGAACAACTTCAACCCAATACGGGTGAAAGACTAATTGACGTGAGTACCACTGACGGTGTAACAACACGTTCCTCATTTTCGTATATATATGATTTAGACAACCAACCATTGGCCATTGTTAACGTGCCTTATTTTGACGACGATTCGCTTAGTTCAATGGAGCTTAAGGCCTTTTTGATTCGTTTGGTTCAAGTCTATGTGATCATGTTGATTATTGCCATCATTTTGGCATTTTTTGTCTCTTCTTATATAACACGTCATTTGGAAACCATCAGCAGTAAGCTCAATCAGACCAAACTATCCAAAACAAACACCAAAATAGAATTGAACAAGGCCAGTCGTGAGATTTCAGCACTCGTGTCAGCCTACAATCACATGGTGGATGAGCTAGAGGCAAGTGCGGTTAAGCTCGCCAAATCCCAAAGAGAAGTAGCCTGGCGCGAAATGGCAAAACAAGTCGCACATGAAATTAAAAATCCTTTGACGCCTATGCGATTAAGCATTCAGCATTTTGAACAACAAGCCGCAAAAGAGAATGCCCAATGGCATGAAAAGGTACACGAGTTTAGTCAATCACTTATTCAACAAATTGATACCATGAGCGCCATTGCCTCAACGTTTTCACAGTTTGCTACCATGCCAACAGGCCAATCCGAACGTATCAATGTAAAAGAAGTTGTAGGGCGTGCTTTAGAGCTGTATGCAGATACTCCCATTACTTTTCAGTCAGTAAACGAAGTATACGCTCATTTTGATGCCACACAATTGGTGCGGATTATAAACAACCTCATTAACAACGCCATACAGGCATGCGAAGAAGTTGAACAACCCCAGATTCATGTGTCGCTTACTAAAGAAAAAAAATCAATCTTATTGGCTATTGAAGACAATGGCAAGGGAATTCCAAAAGAGTTACAAGACCGGATTTTTGAACCAACCTTTACCACGAAAACGAGCGGTATGGGATTAGGCTTGAGCATGGTAAAATCTATAGTTGAAACCTATAATGGTTCTGTACTTTTTGACTCCACTCCCGACGCACTTACGCGCTTTGAACTTCGTTTCCCAAGTGTTGATTAGGGATTGATATCAGCTGTAATGGTTTTTTCTAATTGCTCAAGCGTTTCTACTACTTGGTCGCTCGGGCAGTCCACCGGAGGATGCATTTTAAGTTTAATTTTAGCACCAACACCCATGGGGAAATAGCCGTAGCGAGATATTTTCCAGGAATTATTGATGGCAATGCCTACCAGCTTTGCATCAGGCATGGCATTAATAAGTTGTTTTAATCCACCCATTCGAAAGGCTCTGGATTTGGCGCTATTGCTTCGTGTTCCTTCTGGAAAAATTACAATACTGCCGTTGGTTATTGCCAGCTTTTCTCCAAATGCTTTGATGTCATTTAGCGCCTGTTTCGGGTTTTTTCGATCAATGAGTACAGCACTCCCATTCCTTAGATTAAACGAAATACTTGGAATTCCTTTGCCCAACTCTTTTTTTCCGACAAATGTTGGGTAAGCCTTGCGTAAATACCAAATAAGCGGCGGGATGTCGTAGGTGCTTTGGTGGTTGGCAACAAAGATATATGACACGTTTTTTTCTAAAGTAAAAGGGCAGTCCAAAACAAATCGAGTTCCTAAAATATTGAGGCAGCGTAACAACAAAAAGTTAAGCACAATAATGCTTGCTCGATGTGCTTTTTTCCCTAGAATAAAATAGCAGATACGTTGGATCCCATCAAATAAGATGAGGGTAAACCCAAAAAACAGGTAATACAGTACGCTAAGCGGATAGGATATTAGCTTAGCCATATATTTGGTTTAGCAGTGAGCGTTGTAGGCTTCTTTAAGGTTTTCTGCGATAATGTCAGCAGGTCTTCCTTCAATGTGATGCCTTTCGAGCATATGTACCAATTCTCCGTCATTGAACAACGCAATACTAGGCGATGAAGGGGGGAAAGGGACCATAAGCCCTCTTGCTTCTGCGGTAGCCTCTTTGTCTACTCCTGCAAATACAGTAATGAGTTGTGCAGGTGTTTTGTCATTGGCTAACGACATACGTACACCTGGTCGGGCATTGGCAGCAGCACAGCCACAGACAGAGTTCACTACAACAAGTGTAGTCCCTTTTTTATTTATTGCCGAAGCAACACTTTCTGGAGTAGTACATTGGTCAAAACCTACGGCAGTAAGTTCGTCGCGCATGGGTTTAACAATTTCAGCAGGATACATAGCAAATTATTTAGAGTACAAAGATAAGGAAGCTGTTGGATTTTTAGGCACGTTCGCAATACACCATATAGTAACGGGGTGTAAAATAGCGCAACAGTGGTCTTAGCCCAATTTTTTTAAGGTCAGGCGAAGCCCAAATGAGACGGTCTTTGACAACCCAACCACTTTTTTCAAGCAAAAAATCAAATTGCTTTTGCTCGAATTCATGATAGTGTTTGTCCCAATCGTCTTTAGTGTTCCAATATGCAGAAGCAAACCACAGCTTTAGTGGCACAGAGGCAATTAGCTTTTGGGTTTTAAGTTGGCTAAGGATATTAAATGGCGCCAGCATATGTTCAAATATTTCAAAGGCAGTGATGCAATCTACACCCGTGTTTAAATAGGGCTGGAAATCTGTATCGAGGTTTTCTCCTTTGGTATTGTGTACGGTATATCCCGATGAGGCGATAAATTCAGATAAGTCATTGGGAGTTCCTAAATCTAGAATTTTAGTCCCGCTCTCTAAGTGTTTTTGCACAAAGGAATGTGTTTTTTTAAAACGGTTGGCTTCTGGAAATCGCATGGCGTAAATGTAATATAATATAAGATGATAAAAATGGGTCATACCTTATTTTCATTTGTATTTTTGCAACGTGCGTTGGCTATTTGCATTTATTGGCTATATGATCTTCCGGTTTCCTGGAGCCTTATTGGGCTTTTTTTTGGGAACGCTTGTTGAAGCAGCGAATAGCGGAAGGATCAAAACTTCTTTCCAAACTACACGTGTTTCCCAACAAGACTTTGAGTTGCGCCTTTTGGCATTGGCCAGTATGGTGATAAGAGCCGATGGCAAAACAAGCCAATCCGAATTGGATTATGTGCGTTCACAGTTTGTTCAATTCTTTGGCAAGGAGCGTGCTAATCAAATTTTTCGTGTTTACAATGCCGAGTTCAAACAATCAGGAATTTCAATTGTAGAAATCGGACAATTCCTTGCTAGCAGAACACAATACGGCGCTCGTTTACAGATGCTTGACTTCTTATTTCGCATAGCCAAAGCCGACGGCCGTGTTTCGCCACCCGAGCTAGAAAAGCTTGTGGAAATTGCAGGTTACATGCGCATAAGCACTTTAGACTTTAACAGCATCAAGGCCATGTTTGTTGCCCAAACAGATAGCGCTTACACCATATTAGAAGTACCCAAAACTGCTACGGAAAACGACATCAAAAAGGCCTACAGAAACTTGGTGAAAAAGCACCATCCAGATAAAGTACGTAACTTAGGGCAAGCTGCAGAGGAAGCCGCAAAAGAAAAGTTTCAACGTATTCAAAAAGCATACGAAGACATTAAGAACGAACGAGGATTTTAGCACATCATGAACGATTTTGTATTTTATTTACGACTGGGCTTTGAACATATTTTAGACATAAACGCTTATGACCACTTGCTTTTTTTGGTGGCCATGTCCCTCCCATTTGTGTTTAAACAATTGCGATTATTGCTTTTGCTGGTAACGGCATTTACTATTGGCCACACCCTGTCCCTTTGGGCGGCATCGGCTGGCATTATCCGTTTTTCTTCCAACTGGATTGAGTTTTTGATTCCGATTACGATAGTACTCACAGCCCTACACACATTGTATTGGAATAAGAGTTTGGAACGCAAACCATCTTTGCCATTTTTTGTACTTGCTGTCTTTTTTGGCATCATCCATGGACTTGGTTTTTCGGGCTATTTTTCTATGGTTTTTCCGCACAAATCAATAGGCCTTCCACTGTTGTATTTCACCTTGGGTATTGAATTGGCACAGCTGCTTGTTGTGGCCTTGGTTATTTTAGTCAACAGTATCATGAGCAATGTCTTTAAGGTTTCAAAACGCGACCGTCTTTTGGTAGGCAGTAGCATAATTATAGGTATTTTAGTGCCTATTTTAATTACGGCAATCAAAACACTATGAACAAAGCTGAAAAGAAACAATTGCGCTACGACACAGCCTATATGCGTATGGCTATGGAGTGGGCCAAGCTATCGCATTGTCAACGCAAGCAAGTAGGTTCACTTATTGTCAAGGACCGTATGATTATTTCTGACGGCTATAATGGCACGCCTACCGGTTTTGAAAATGCTTGTGAAGATGAAGCACACTACACCAAATGGTATGTATTACACGCGGAGGCAAATGCGATTATGAAAGTGGCCTCTTCCACCCAATCTTGCGCAGGAGCAACCCTCTACATTACACTGTCGCCCTGCAAAGAATGTAGTAAGCTTATCCATCAAGCAGGCATTAAAAGAGTAGTCTATGCAAAAGCATACAAAGACGTTTCTGGCATTGAATTTTTAGAACGAGCAGGCGTAGCAGTCGTTGCTTTGACGCAAAACTAACCCTTCATTTTTTCTTTAATCTTGAGGGCTATTTTTAGAATAGTAAGTAAGATAATAGCACAGAGACTTGCACCAACTCCTATCACAGCAGCAAAACTTTCTCCTTCGAGCGGCTCTTCAAAATCGATGTGGAACAAATTAAAAATCAGCAAGCTAACAGCCAGAACTAAAAAGATATATGTAAGTACTTTCATGTATTTATAATTGTAGTTTTTCAATGGTCACATGTAACTTTTGATATTAAAAAAGTATCATCCCTTTGTATGTGAAGACTTATTTTTAATATATCGGTTTCATTATATAAATAATTGTTGAACATTACCCGCAAATAACTTTACTGCAATTGCCATAAGTACCACGCCAAATATTTTACGGATTACGCCAATACCAGAAGGGCCTAATACTCGTTCAATGCGTTTAGAAGATTTCAAAACAACATAAACAATGACAATATTGATTACAATAGCAACAATGAGATTGGCCAGGTTGTATTCAGCACGAAGGGAAAGTATAGAAGTCAGTGTTCCTGCACCCGCTATAATGGGGAATGCAATAGGCACAATAGATGCTGTTTCTGAAGATTCGTCTTTGTAGAGTTGTATACCTAAAATCATTTCCAATGCTAAAAAGAATATAATAAGCGCTCCAGCCACCGCAAAGGAGTTGACGTCAATCCCAATAAGACTCAGAATTTGCTCACCTAAAAATAAAAATCCAATCATAATTATTCCGGCAACTAAAGAGGCCTTTTCAGACTGAATATGCCCAACCTTTTGCCGCAGGCCAATAACAATGGGAATGCTACCAATGATATCGATGACGGCAAACAATACCATGGTGCAAGTGACGATTTCTTTTATGTTAAACATGGCCCAAAGATACTTTATTTATGTTTCAAAATTGTAGTTTAGCAGCATGTTTCAATTGGGCAAAACACTAGTTTCAGAAACGCTTTTTGAACAGGCGTTCACCTGCGATTTAACAGCGTGCAAAGGGGCGTGTTGTGTGGAGGGCGAAGCCGGTGCACCGCTAGAAACAGCGGAAATAGGCCAGCTCAAAGAACACTGGACAACCCTTAAGCCCTTTCTGACAAGAGAAGGTATAGCGGCCATTGAGGCACAAGGCGTGGCCACACAGAACGCATTTGAGGAGTGGGAAACCCCCTTGATTGACGGCAAGGCATGCGCATATATTGCCTATGATAGCAAAGGCGTTGCGCAGTGCGGCATTGAGCAAGCCAACAAGGAACAAGCAACCAATCTACAGAAACCTATCTCATGCCATCTTTATCCCATCCGTGTGAAAAGTTACAGCGTATTTGTGGCAGTCAACTACCACGAATGGTCCATATGTGCGCCAGGCTGCTCACTTGGAGCAGCACTTAAACAACCGCTTTATCAATTTGTGAAAGGGGCTCTGGTGCGAAAGTTTGGGCAAGCGTGGTATGATACCTTGCATGCGGCGGCGCAAGACTTTGATGCAAACAACAATTGCTAGACAATGCGCTTACCATACAGATTCTTACAAGTAACTGAAAATCAATATTTTACAAACAGGTCATTTTTCAAGCTTTTGTAGGAAAAGCCTTAGTTCTTGTTAAAAACTAAAAGGCATTGTGGAAAAGTATGGCTTTTATTTGGTCATTTTTTTTGGAATATTTGTAAGGAAATTATTCATCCCAAAAACCCTTTAAAAAAAAATTATGCCAAATGCTATAGAACCCATATTGTCTGAAAACAAAAATCGCTTTGTAATTTTCCCAATTGAACACCATGATATTTGGGAATGGTATAAGAAGTCAGAGGCATGTTTTTGGACAGCTGAAGAGATTGATCTACATCAAGACTTGACAGACTGGTCTACTAAACTGAATGATGATGAGCGTTATTTTATAAAACACATCTTGGCATTTTTTGCAGCATCGGACGGGATTGTAAATGAGAATTTGGCTGAGAACTTTGTAAATGAGGTCCAATACAGCGAGGCGAAATTTTATTATGGGTTCCAAATTATGATGGAAAACATCCATTCTGAGACCTATTCCCTACTGATAGATACTTACGTTAAGGACGAAGTGGAGAAAAATAATTTATTTCAAGCTATTGAGGTGTTTCCTGCCATCAAGAAAAAAGCCGATTGGGCATTGCGTTGGATCGATTCAGATTCTTTTGCAGAGCGTCTTATTGCATTTGCAGCCGTAGAGGGAATCTTTTTCTCAGGGGCTTTCTGTTCTATTTTCTGGCTTAAAAAGCGTGGACTTATGCCAGGGCTAACATTCTCAAATGAATTAATTTCTCGTGACGAGGGCATGCACTGTGATTTTGCCGTTCACTTGCACAATAAACACTTGGTAAACAAAGTGCCACCAGCTCGTATCCGCGAAATTATTATCGACGCCTTAAATATTGAGCGTGAGTTTATTACGGAATCACTACCGATTAGTCTAATCGGAATGAACTCCAAATTGATGACGCAGTATTTGGAATTTGTTACCGACCGTTTACTTGTTGAGCTTGGCTTAGAAAAAGAGTTTAATGTATCCAACCCATTTGATTTCATGGATATGATCTCGCTTCAAGGAAAAACAAACTTCTTTGAAAAGCGTGTATCGGAATACCAAAAAGCAGGGGTGATGAACCAAGAAACAGAAGAAAAAGAGAAATATTCATTCGGAGACGACTTTTAGTCATCCGAAAATAAGTGCAGCATCAATATTCACCAATAATATCGGCGCTGATTAACCAATAAAACCAAACGACATTATGTATGTAGTAAAAAGAGATGGGCGTAAAGAACTCATTATGTTTGACAAAATTACCGCCCGGGTTCGTAAACTCTGCTATGGATTTAACGAACTTGTAGATCCCGTTAAGGTGGCCATGAAAGTTATTGAAGGCCTATACGATGGTGTTACCACTTCTGAACTCGATAGTTTGGCAGCCGAAACAGCCGCTTCTATGACAACCGTTCATCCCGACTACGCCCAACTAGCCGCACGCATATCTGTTTCTAACCTCCACAAAAACACCAAGAAATCCTTTTCTGAAACCATGGCAGACCTCTTTGAGTATGTCAATCCACGTACAGAAAAGAAATCACCGCTTCTTTCAGAGGAAGTAAACAAAGTAATTCAAGACAATGCCGAGTTGCTGGATTCGACGATCATCTACAACCGTGATTTTGGCTACGACTACTTTGGGTTCAAAACACTTGAGCGTTCATATTTGCTCAAAATCAATGGGAACATTGCCGAGCGACCACAACATATGCTGATGCGTGTTTCTGTGGGGATTCATCCAACTGATCTGGATGCTGCGATAGAGACGTATCACTTGATGTCCAAAAAGTATTTTACACACGCTACACCAACCTTATTTAATTCAGGAACGCCCAAGCCCCAAATGTCATCTTGCTTTTTGTTATCCATGCGTGATGATAGTATTGATGGGATTTACGACACCCTTAAACAAACGGCTAAAATCTCACGGTCTGCAGGAGGTATAGGCTTGTCTATTCACAACGTCCGTGCGACAGGGTCTTATATTGCAGGGACCAACGGCACGTCAAACGGTATTGTGCCCATGCTGCGTGTTTATAACGACACAGCTCGCTACGTAGATCAGGGAGGCGGAAAGCGAAAAGGCTCATTTGCCATTTATGTTGAACCATGGCATGCGGATATCTTTGACTTTTTAGATTTAAAGAAAAACCACGGTAAGGAAGAAATGCGCGCGCGTGATTTATTCTATGCTATGTGGATTCCCGATTTGTTTATGAAACGTGTGGAAGAAAACACGGAATGGACACTAATGTGCCCTAACGAATGTCCAGGGCTTTACGATTGCCACAGTGAGGAATTTGAAGAGATGTATCTCAGATATGAAAAGGAAAATCGTGGACGTAAGACCATCAAAGCGCGTGAGCTATGGGAGAAAATCTTAGAATCTCAGATTGAGACAGGAACGCCTTATATGCTCTATAAAGATGCTGCAAATCGCAAGTCCAATCAAAAGAACCTAGGAACCATCCGTTCGTCAAACTTGTGTACCGAGATCATGGAATATACTTCCAAAGATGAGGTTGCCGTTTGTAACTTGGCTTCTATTGCACTGCCCATGTTTGTTAAAGATGGAGCATTTGACCACCAAGAGCTTTTTGACGTGACTGTTCGTGTGACGAAAAACCTAAACAAGGTAATTGATCGAAACTATTATCCTGTTAAAGAGGCAGAAAATTCTAATATGCGTCACCGTCCGGTGGGCTTAGGCGTTCAAGGTCTTGCGGATACGTTTATCAAGCTTCGTTTGCCTTTTACAAGCGAAGACGCACAAACCTTGAACCAAGAGATTTTTGAAACCATTTATTTTGCTTCGCTAACTGCTTCTAAAGATTTGGCAGAGATAGAAGGGCCTTACAAAACGTACAAAGGATCACCGATTTCTAAAGGGGAGTTCCAACACAATATGTGGGGTATCAAAGACGACGAGCTCAGTGGTCGTTGGGATTGGGAAGGCTTGCGCAAACAAATTAAAAAGCACGGAGTTCGTAATTCCCTATTGATGGCTCCGATGCCAACAGCATCTACTTCTCAAATTTTAGGTAATAACGAATGCTTTGAGCCGTACACTTCCAATATCTACACAAGACGTGTGTTATCTGGGGAGTTTATTGTGGTGAACAAACACTTGTTGGAAGACTTGGTAAATCTTGGGCTTTGGGACGAGGAAATGAAGCAAGAATTAATGCGTGCAAACGGTTCGATTCAGCACATAGAAACCATTCCTGCCGAGATCAGAGAGCTTTACAAAACGGTTTGGGAAATGAGCATGAAGGACATTATTGATATGTCACGTCATCGCGGATACTTCATTGATCAGTCGCAATCGCTTAACTTGTTTATGGAAGGCGCGACGATGTCCAAACTCACTTCAATGCACTTTTATGCGTGGAAGTCTGGCTTAAAAACAGGGATGTACTATTTGCGTACCAAGTCGGCTGTTGATGCCATTAAGTTTACGGTCAACAAAAAAGCGGAAACTGCAGAAGTACCTGCAACCGTTACTAAGCCAAAAGCTAAGGCAGCTGTGGCAGTAGAACCCCTTTCTCCTTCTGAGCTTAAAGAAATGCTAGCGAAGTCTAAGGAAAGTGAAGATGACGACTGCCTCATGTGTGGCTCTTAAAAACCAACCCATGTAAATAAAAAAAGCGCTTCACACCAAGCGCTTTTTTTTAGAAGAGAGTTTAGTAACCAAACCCTCCTCCAATGAACACTTAAATAAGGTGTACATCTCCTTCTTAAATAATGAGGATTTGACAGTCCAACAATTATATATTAAATTTGGTAATAGAACAAAACTTGAAATAAACACGCACTCAAGCAGTACGTTTTGCTACCCTTGGCCCCCGAAAACATAAAATTTAACCCCAATAGAGCTTAATTTACACATCCAAAAGACGCCTTATAGAAATATGTTATGGACTATGGTTTTTCTGATTTACTTCAACTCCTTGGAGCTTTAGGAGTTTTTTTGTTTGGGATGAAAGTGATGAGCGATTCACTTTTAAATCTTGCAGGAAACAAAATGAGGGCTATCCTGGCCTCAATGACTTCTAATAGATTTTTAGGAATTTTCACAGGATTTTTTATTACTTCAGTAATACAATCGTCTTCTGCAACTACACTTATGGTTGTTAGTTTTTCTAATGCGGGATTACTAACGTTAACCGAAGCAATAAGTGTAATATTAGGCGCAAATATTGGGACTACCATAACCGCTTGGCTGATAACAATCTTAGGTTTTAAAGTAAGTATGAGTGCAATTGCATTGCCATTAGTTGGTCTAGGGTTTGGGTTAACATTTACACAGAAAGAGCGCACAAAAGAAATTGGCACATTTTTTATTGGGTTTGCATTAATATTTATTGGCTTAGAATTTCTGAAAGAAGCCATGCCAGATATTAAGAATAATCCGAGCATTCTTTCTTTTTTATCTAAATACACGGATTTAGGGTATTTATCTATTTTGCTGTTTTTGTTCATTGGAACAATCCTCACTCTAGTAATTCAGTCTTCAAGTGCAACGATGGCCTTAACATTAATAATGTGTGCACAAGGATGGATTCCTTTTGAAATGGCTGCTGCAATGGTGCTTGGTGAAAATGTTGGCACAACAATTACAGCCAATTTAGCAGCCTTAGTAGCTAACTATAAAGCTAAACAAACCGCAAGAGCACATCTTATTTTTAATATTATGGGTGTTATATGGATGCTCATTTTGTTTTATCCGTTTTTAAAATTTATTGTTTGGCTCTCTATTCAGTTTGGTTCGGGATCTCCTTATATCACAGCCGCAGCTATTCCGGTTGCAATATCATTATTTCACACAACATTTAATGGATGTAACACCTTTTTGCTTTTATGGTTTATTAACCCGATAGCAAGATTTGTTGAAAAAATAGTTCCTGTTAAATTATTACCGGAAAAAGAAGTTGAAGAGCCAAAATACCTTACAGCCGACGCACTAAAATACCCAGAAACAGCTATTTCAATTTTAATTAAGGAATCCAAATATCTTTATAAAAGGCCAATCTTTGAAATTGTCACACATTCGCTTAATATTCACAGAGAAGACATTAAACCTGATGTAAAACTTAAGAATGTCATTAAGATGTCTCACGAAGATTTACATACCAATGTAGAAGATCTTTATTATACAAAAGTAAAAACCATATATGGTCAGATAATAAAATTTGCGACAACGGCTCAAACTCAATTGCATTTAACAAATGAACAAAACAACATCCTTAATGAGATAAAAATAGCGAATCGTAAGATGGTCGAAATATTAAAAAATGCAAGAGAGCTTAACAAAAATGTAGTG
>JBDQNA010000061.1:0-7017 GCA_040261965.1 Flavobacteriaceae bacterium | reverse complement strand
TTTTTAATCAATATGCTATTAAAATATTCAAATATATTTTTCTTTTATTACTTGTTTTTACCATTTTAGAAGGGGTGTATTTTTTAATTTTTAGAGCTGAGTTTACTTCTTCAGCCATTTTCATTGGATTAGATACCAATACACGCGAAATAGGAGAATTTGTAAAATTTAACTTAGCTAGTACTCATTTGTTTTTTGTTTTTGGGGTCATGATTTCGTTTGGTCTTTCGTGGTATATTTTTAAACCCAAATTTCCAACTATGAGTCGTTTTAGACGCCTTTTTATGCTCTTTGTTGCATCCCTTGGGATATTTTTAATGAGCACAACTAAAATTCAAAACTACAATGTCTTCTTTGCTATTGTCAACAGTGTTTTAGATTATAATAAGCAGCGCAACCAGCTTCAAGATCTTGAATTAGTCCAAAATCCTTTTTCTGAAGTCACCCAACTAGCTGATTCTATAAAAACGTATGTTATCGTCATTGGGGAGTCAACTAGTAAGTTGCATTTTGGTTTGTATGGATATGAACGTAACACGACTCCTATGTTGAGTGAAATAAAAGGGGAGCTTAAACTTTTTTCAGATGTTGTTAGTGGGGACACCAACACCATTGGTTCCTTGATGGAAGCACTTGTCATAAAAAAAGAAAACAAGCTAATTGGAAATGTTATTCAATTGTTTAAACAGGCAGGATTCAAAACATATTGGTTATCAAATCAACCACCTATTGGACTGTACGAAACTTTGGTTACTAAAATTGGCATCTCTGCTGATGACGTGCGTTTTTTGAACAGTGAAAATTATTATTTACCAACAACCCATGACGAAGTATTGGTCCCAGAACTGCATCAAGCTTTGTCCGATAATCAAAGTAAAAAAATAATTTTTATCCATTTAATGGGTACTCATGCAAACTATGCTTATCGCTACCCTAAATCTTTTGCCAAATACCCTACTAATTTAAATGATCATAAGCTTAATACCATCAATCACTATGATAATGCGGTGTTGTATACAGATCACATCATAAGATCCATTATTGAGACTGTTCGTGATCAAAAAGCTCCAGCATCTGTTTTATATTTTTCAGATCACGGTGAGGAAGTGTATGATAGTTTAGACTTTGTTGGTCATTCTCCGAATGGTTTGTTTAGTTTGAATATGGTTGAAATTCCATTTTTGCTATGGGGATCCAATACTTTTGAGATTTCTGAGAGTGATTTGAAGCGTAAATTTTCTCTAGATGATTTATCTCACTCCATTGCTGATCTTTGTAATGTCTATTCGATGGATCTGGATCCCACAAGAAGTATTTTTAATCACTCATTTGTTGAAAGACCTAGAATAGTTCGAGACACTATCCTAGTCAAATAGAAAGATTTTTGAATGAAGATTCTGTATATAACGCATGATGCTTTTGGACAGGGGGGGGTGGCACGTATGCTTTCCGTGAAAACATCTTTATTGATCCAAAAATACGGACATGAAATTGATATTATTTCTTCAGGTTCTATAAGCGCGCCTTTCTATTCGTTTGAACCATCAATTTCTATAAAACACCTCCATGCCCCCACTAGCCTTAGGTTAAGCTCCCTTTTGTATTTTAGGAAATTAAAAAGAGCAATTAAAAACATAAAACCAGATTGTATTGTTATTTGTGACAACGGCTTAAAAGGCTACTTAACTTGTTTTATCCGTCTGAGTATCCCTGTCATTTTTGAGTCTCATGCCATTGATTTCATACCCTTTTTAAACACTAAAAACAGGGGTCTTTTGTTTAAACGCTTCTTTTTGAAAAAGCTGCACGCCGCTGCGCTAAACAGAGTAGATAAAATAGTTACGCTTTCTAGACCTCAATCCTTTTTTTTAAACTTAGATAATGCTGTAGTTATACCAAACCCCTCATGGTCGACGCCCCAAAAAAACGCGGAATTAACATCGAAAAAAGTGATTGCAATGGGGCGTTTAGTAGAATCAAAAGGATATTTGCGAATGATTGAGATATGGAAAGAAATACATAAAGCATATCCTGACTGGCAGTTAGATATATACGGGGATGGTGTTCAAAAAGAATTGCTTCATAATCAGATTAATGCTTTTGAGCTTGACGGTTCCATTTCTATAAAAAAGAGTACAGTTGAAATTGAAGAATTTTTAATGGATTATGCCTTTATGATTCATACATCGTTTTACGAATCTTTTCCTTTGGTAGTGATGGAATCTATGTCTTTTGGGCTTCCTGTAGTTGCATTTGATTGCCCTGTTGGATTAAAAGAAATCATTAGAACAGAAGAGGATGGCTTTTTGATTGAAAATGATGATCTAAAAGCTTTTGCAGATAAAACGAAAAGCCTGATTACTGATATTTCCTTGAGACAAAAAATGGGTGAAAATGCGTTTAAAAATATTCAACGCTACGACGTGGATGACATTATTGAAGATTGGAATACCCTTTTTGTGTCTTTGCAAAGAAGCTAGCCAGCCGCAAAGTGATATAATCTATATAAATCAAATAAAAATAAAGGTGCTTTATTTTTGGATAGCAGGCTTTCTACTGGCTTTACTGCTATTTGTCCAATCAGTTTGAATATTCCAACAAGCCCTATTTTTTCAATCATGTTAAAAACGTAGACAAGGCCATTATCTCTGTAGGTGATTTCATTCTTTTGGTAAAGCCAGGCTATTGTTTTAACGCCCTCTCTTGCTTTTTTTAAAAACTCCGTGTTGCTCTCAATTCCATTGTGATAGGTTTCGTTGTCAATATGAATGGGGATTATTTTTAGATTTCTCAATGATGCAGAAAAAACACAATCTAGCCCGTATCTGTTATTTTTAACCTTATTGGTTTTTAAAAAGAGCTCTTTTTTGATCAATACATTTCCTGAATAGATGTTTTTAAAAGGACGTTTTGTACGAATTACTGCTTTTTTCTCTTCTCTTTTTATTCCGTATTTGTAGCGTAGTAAATTCTTGTTGCTCCCATCTTTTTCATAAGCATACCCCCCTAACACAACTTGCGCTTGAGTTAGTGCAAAATCATGATATTTTTTCAGGAATGTCGTATTCTTCGGAATCATATCAGCATCGATAAACAGCAAATATTGGTGCTTGCTCATTTCCGCTAGTTTTTTTCGTGATGCAACCCGACCTAAATTTTCTTTATGTTCAATGTGTAAAAACCCCATGCTGTTACATACAGTTTTGTTTGACAATTGATGCAAAGTAGATCCATCATCAAAAACGATAACTTCAATGATAGCATCAAGCGATTTTATTTGTTTGCTTAATGATTTAAGTAAACCAGTGCAATCAGTATTATATGTTGGTATGCAAATAGATATCAACTTATTGGTTTTTTACAACAACCTCAGTAACCAAGCCCTCTTCACACTTAAAGGTTTTTCCGGGATACTTTTGAATAATCCCAAAATCGTGCGTGGCCATGAGTATTGTGGTGCCTTGTTTGTTTACATTTTGAAGCACATCCATTATTTCCCATCTCGTAATGGGGTCTAGGTTGCCTGTGGGTTCGTCCGCTAGCAATACTTTTGGATGATTGAGCAAAGCTCGACCTATTGAAAGGCGTTGTTGCTCACCGCCTGATAAGGTTTGTGGAAATTTCTTCTCTTTTCCTTCTAAGTTTACCAGTGTTAATACTTCGTTGATACGCGCATCACGTTCCGCCTTGTTTTTCCAGCCTGTGGCACGCAATACAAAGGCTAAATTTTGATATACATTACGGTCGGGCAGTAGCTTGAAGTCCTGAAACACGATACCTAACATGCGCCTCAGTCTATGCACATGTTTGCTTTTAAGTTTTGCCAAAGCCGTGTCGCAGATGCTAATTTCTCCCGACTTTAATGGAAGTGCGGCATAAAGTGTTCGTATCAAACTGCTTTTCCCACTTCCTGTTCTACCAATAAAATAAACAAACGCCCCAGCCTCGATATCAAGCGATACCTTGTCTAAAACCACATTTTTGTTTTGCTGTATGGTCGCATTTTGTATTGAAATAATTGGAGTTCCCATATGGGTTTAAAAGTAAGCATGTTTTTTTGAAGATTTTAAACAAGAATACATAATTATTCAATTGAATACATTAAAACTTAATTAAAAACAGCTTATAATGTTTAATAATTAAGTTAAATAATTATATTATGCTTAATAATAAAAATAAATATAGGAAATTTGCCACAAAATTAAAACTATGTGTGGAATTGTATGTGCTTTAGATATCAAGCAATCAACCGAAGAGCTTCGACCGCAGTTGCTTGAGATGTCCAAAAAAATTCGCCATCGCGGACCGGACTGGAGTGGTATTTATGCCGACGACCATGCTATATTTGCACACGAACGCTTGGCGATTGTTGACCCAGCTTCTGGAAAACAGCCTTTGTTTAGTCCAGACAAACAGCTTGTGCTTGCGGCCAATGGCGAGATATACAACCACCGTGAGCTTCGCGCTACCACCCCTGATTATGCTTTTCAAACAGGTTCTGACTGTGAAGTGATCTTGGCGTTGTACCAACAAAAAGGCGTTGATTTTATCGATGATCTTAACGGAATTTTTGGTTTTGCACTCTATGATGCTACCAACAACGATTATCTTATTGCCAGAGACCATATGGGGATTATTCCACTTTACTACGGTTTTGATCAAGCGGGTACTCGATATGTGGCTTCTGAACTAAAAGCCTTGGAGGGGGTTTGCCATAGCATTGAAGTTTTCCCTCCGGGACACTATATGACTTCAAAAGATGAGGCGCCGATAAAATGGTATACACGTGATTGGGAAGATTATGAAGCTGTTAAAGACAACCCAACAAGTATTGAAGACTTAGGTAAAGCTCTTGAAGATGCGGTTCACCGTCAACTTATGAGTGATGTACCGTATGGTGTTTTGCTTTCAGGTGGCTTGGATTCGTCCATTACCTCGGCCTTGGCCAAAAAATTCGCAAAGAATCGTGTTGAGGCTGATGACAAACAAGAAGCTTGGTGGCCACAACTGCACTCTTTTTCTATTGGGTTAGAAGGTTCGCCTGATTTGGCTGCTGCTAAAGTTGTTGCAGACCGAATTGGTACGATTCACCACGAGGTTACCTTTACTGTCCAAGAAGGCTTGGACGCCATACGAGATGTTATTTACCACTTGGAGACGTATGATATTACTACAGTTCGTGCTTCCACGCCGATGTACCTATTGGCACGTGTAATCAAATCTATGGGCATCAAAATGGTCCTTTCGGGCGAAGGCGCAGATGAGGTATTTGGTGGTTATTTGTATTTTCATAAAGCACCTAGCCCAGAAGAGTTCCATAAAGAAACTGTCAGAAAGCTAGAAAAGCTTTATCAATACGATTGTCTGAGAGCCAACAAATCACTGGCAGCTTGGGGTATTGAAGGTCGCGTTCCTTTTTTGGACAAAGAATTTATGGATGTCGCCATGCGGATCAATCCAAAAGATAAGATGATTACGCCTGAGCGTATGGAAAAATGGGTACTCCGGAAGGCATTTGAAGATGAATTACCTGAGTCTGTTGCTTGGCGTCAAAAAGAGCAGTTTAGCGACGGTGTAGGTTACAACTGGATAGATTCTCTTAAAGAATTGGTAGAGTCTTCTGTAACGGACGCCCAAATGGAGCAGGTGTACCATCGTTTTCCAGCCCAGCCGCCTAGAACTAAAGAGGAATATTTCTATCGCAGTATTTTTGAGGAACATTTTCCGTCGCAAGCAGCAGCACTTACGGTGCCCTCAGTACCTTCGATAGCTTGTAGCACACCAACTGCTTTGGCATGGGATGCATCCTTCCAGAACATGAATGAACCATCAGGGCGCGCCATAGGTAGTGTCCACATGGACGCTTACGAATAATTTTTGCACAGTTTGTGTTGATAACTTGACTAACGAAACCCCACACTTTTACCATTAAAGTGGGGCTTTTCTCGTAAATTTGTGAGAATAGCTTTTATTCATAATTTATACATATGAGTGACCAACCGAACCAAAATTATTCAGCAGATAGCATACAGGCATTAGAAGGCATGGAGCACGTGCGTATGCGCCCATCCATGTACATTGGTGATGTAGGCGTGCGCGGACTTCACCACCTTGTTTACGAAGTTGTAG
The DNA here is from genome assembly GCA_040261965.1 of Flavobacteriaceae bacterium. GTDB lineage: Bacteria > Bacteroidota > Bacteroidia > Flavobacteriales > Flavobacteriaceae > UBA7446. The sequence goes on along the minus strand of JBDQNA010000061.1, from coordinate 888 downwards.
ATAACTCCATTGATGAGGCTTTAGCCGGTCATTGTGATTTAATATCTGTCCAGATAAACGAAGACAATTCCATTACTGTTGAAGACAACGGGCGTGGTATTCCCGTAGGAATGCACAAAAAAGAAGGCGTTTCTGCACTTGAAGTTGTAATGACTAAGATAGGAGCAGGGGGTAAATTCGACAAAGATTCTTACAAAGTTTCTGGAGGTTTACACGGCGTAGGGGTGTCTTGTGTGAATGCACTTTCGGACATGTTAAAAGCTACCGTATTCCGAGAGGGTAAGGTGTGGGAGCAAGAATATTCAAGAGGTAAGGCGCAGTATCCTGTCAAACACGTAGGTGATACCGATAAGACGGGAACACTTGTAACCTTTTCACCAGATCCAACAATATTTTCACAAACACGTGAATACAATTACGATACACTTGCAAGTCGCATGCGTGAGCTTGCGTACTTGAATAAGGGTATCAAAATTCAGCTAACCGATCATCGCAACAAAGACGAAAAAGGGGAGGTTGTTTCTGAACTCTTCCGTTCTGAAGAGGGGCTTAAAGAATTTATACGTTTCTTAGACGCCAATAGAGAACCCATTACTACGGACGTAATTTCAATGGAGGGAGAGAAAAATGACATCCCTGTTGAAGTTGCAATGATATACAACACTTCCTTTACAGAGAACCTTCACTCTTATGTGAATAATATCAACACCCATGAGGGAGGAACCCACCTTTCGGGATTTAGACGTGGTCTTACCACAACGCTAAAGAAATATGCCGATGCTTCTGGGATGTTGGACAAACTAAAATTTGAAATTTCTGGAGACGATTTCCGTGAGGGATTAACCGCCATTGTTTCTGTTAAAGTTGCAGAGCCGCAGTTTGAAGGAC
>JBDQNA010000065.1:0-6779 GCA_040261965.1 Flavobacteriaceae bacterium | reverse complement strand
GTAGCCAAGATGCTCAAAAACTATGTTTACCTGAACCCGGGCTTGACCATCGTATTTAATGGTGAAAAGTTTATTTCCAAAAACGGACTAAAGGACTTACTTGAAGACAACAACAATACCGATGACTTTCTATATCCGGTTGTACACCTCAAAGGTGATGATATTGAGGTGGCGATTACACACAGCAAAACCCAATACAACGAAGAATACCATTCTTTTGTAAACGGTCAGCACACCACACAAGGTGGAACGCACCAAACCGCTTTTAGAGAAGCTTTGGTCAAAACCATTAGAGAGTATTATGGCAAACAATATGATGCTTCTGATATTCGTAAATCCATTATTTCGGCCATAAGCATTAAGGTCATGGAACCTGTGTTTGAATCCCAAACCAAAACCAAACTGGGCTCAACCGAAATGGGGGGTGACTTGCCCACCGTACGCACCTATATCAACGATTTTGTCGGCAAGCAATTAGATAATTTCCTACATAAAAACGCAACTACTGCCGATGCACTTCAGCGCAAAATACTACAAGCAGAAAAAGAGCGTAAAGAACTCTCTGGTATTCGTAAGTTGGCACGTGACCGTGCTAAAAAGGCAAGTCTTCACAACAAAAAACTAAGAGATTGCCGTGTGCATTTGGGAGATATCAAAAAGGATAGACGTTTGGATTCAACCTTGTTTATTACTGAAGGAGATTCGGCAAGTGGATCCATTACCAAATCGCGAGATGTTAATACACAAGCGGTGTTTAGTCTCCGCGGAAAACCTTTGAATTCCTACGGAATGTCGAAGAAAATCGTTTACGAAAACGAAGAATTTAACCTCTTGCAAGCAGCTCTTAACATTGAGGAAAGCATGGAGGACTTGCGCTACAACAATATCGTTATAGCCACTGATGCAGATGTTGATGGGATGCACATTAGACTCCTTTTGATTACTTTCTTTTTACAGTTTTTTCCAGAACTCATTAAAGATGGCCACCTGTATATCCTACAAACACCACTTTTTAGGGTACGCAACAAAAAGAAAACAATCTACTGTTATTCAGAACAAGAGCGCATACATGCACTTGAAGAATTGGGTAAACAAGTTGAAATTACACGTTTCAAAGGACTGGGGGAGATTTCACCAGATGAATTTAAGCACTTTATTGGGGACGATATCCGCTTAGACCCCGTGATGTTGGATAAGAACATGACCATAGACGAGTTGTTGTCTTTCTATATGGGCAAGAATACACCCAAAAGACAGGAGTTTATTATCGACAATCTTAAAGTGGAGTTAGACAAAGTAGAATCATGAACGAAGCGTTAGAACAAAATTCCAGCGATCAGCTTATTCGGGTAACCGGTATGTACAAGGATTGGTTCCTTGACTATGCGTCTTATGTGATTTTAGAACGTGCCGTTCCTGCAATTGAAGATGGATTTAAACCTGTTCAGCGTCGTATTCTGCATTCTATGAAGGACCTAGACGATGGACGCTACAATAAAGTGGCTAACATCGTTGGGCATACCATGCAATACCACCCACACGGGGATGCTTCTATTGCAGATGCCATGGTGCAAATTGGTCAAAAAGACTTGCTCATCGATATGCAAGGGAACTGGGGGAATATCTTAACAGGCGATTCTGCAGCTGCTTCGCGTTATATTGAAGCTCGATTGTCAAAGTTTGCCTTGGAAGTGGTATATAGCGCCAAAGTTACCCAGTGGCAACTTTCCTATGACGGTCGTAAAAAGGAGCCCATCTCACTACCCGTGAAGTTCCCAATGCTATTGGCGCAAGGAGGTGAAGGGATTGCCGTTGGATTGTCTACCAAAATACTGCCGCACAACTTTAACGAGCTCATAGATGCCTCTGTCAAACACCTCCAAGGCAAGAGATTCACCCTAGTGCCCGATTTTCCTACGGGGGGCGTTATGGATGCCGATAACTATAACGACGGGCTAAGAGGCGGTAAAATACGTGTGCGTGCACGCATAGCACAAGTTGATAAGCAAACCCTTATCATTAACGAGATACCGTTTTCTACAACCACCTCATCACTTATTGATTCCATTTTAAAGGCAAACGAAAAAGGGAAAATCAAAATCAAAAAGATTGAGGACAATACGGCTGCCGATGTTGAAATAAAAATACAATTACCTTCCAACGTATCTCCAGATAAAACCATAGATGCCTTGTTTGCATTTACGGCTTGTGAAACGTCCATATCTCCTTTGGGCTGCGTGATTGAAAACAACAAACCTAATTTTATTGGGGTTTCCGAGATGCTTCGTCGCTCAACAGATCATACGTTAGACCTCCTAAGAACTGAACTCGAAGTAAAACAAGACGAGCTTGAAGCCCAATGGCATTTTGCTTCTCTAGAGCGTATTTTTATCGAAAAGCGTATCTACCGCGATATTGAAGAAGTAGAAACATGGGAAGGCGTTCTTACTGCCATTCACAGCGGACTAGCCCCCTATGTGGTAAATCTAAAACGTGCCGTGACTGATGACGACGTGGTGCGGCTTACCGAAATACGAATTAAACGTATATCCAAATTTGACTTGGATAAGGCACAGCAAAAAATTGAAGCCCTAGAAGCAGAACTGGATGAAGTGCGCTATCATTTGGCTCATATCGTTGAGTTTGCCATTGACTACTTTGAAAAACTTAAAAAGACTTATGGCCCTGGAAAAGAAAGAAAGACACAACTAAGTGTATTTGCTGATGTGGATGCACGCAAGGTTGTGATGCGTAACACTAAACTCTATGTTAGTAGGGAAGAAGGTTTTGTAGGTACTTCGTTACGACGTGAAGAATATGTAACAGACTGTGCCGATATTGACGATGTTATTGTCTTCACAGCTGACGGCAACATGATGGTTACTAAGGTCGAGAGCAAGACCTTTGTTGGAAAAAACATCATACACGTGGCTGTTTTCAAAAAGAAGGACAAACGCACCATCTACAACATGATTTACCAAGATGGTAAGGGCGGTACCTCCTACATAAAGCGTTTTGCAGTTACTGGAGTAACCAGAGACAAACATTACGATCTTACCAACGGCAGCCCACAGTCTAAAGTCCATTACTTCTCTGCTAATCCCAATGGAGAAGCAGAAATTGTGACCATTCACTTACGCCACAGCGGTTCAATAAAAAAACTAAAATGGGACTTAGACTTTGCGGACCTTGTTGTAAAGGGTAGGGGAGTTCGTGGGAATACCGTGACTAAATATGCCATTAAACGGGTAGACCTCAAAGAAGAAGGAGTTTCAACCCTTAAGCCTCGTGATGTTTGGTTTGACGAAACCGTACAACGACTCAACGCGGACGAACGCGGACGTTTGCTCGGTGCATTTAAAGGCGAAGACCGTCTACTTATCGTAACAAAATCAGGAAAAGTAAAAACGCAAATTCCAGATCTAGGCATGCATTTCCCTCCCGATTTGTTGGTTTTGGAAAAATGGGAACCCCAAAAGCCACTATCTGCCGTTTACTACGATGGCAGTAAAGACAAATACTTTGGAAAGCGTTTTTTGATTGAAGCAGCCGACAAAGAAGAAGTGTTTATTAAAGAAGGAAGCAAGAATGAATTGATGTGGTTCTCAGCAGATTGGCGCCCCGTATGTACGCTTCAGTTTACCAAGCCAAGAGGTGGAGAGGCCAAACCAGCACAACAACTTTCCTTCGAAGATTTTATAGCCCCAAAAGGCATCAAGGCCATGGGCAATCAGTTGAATGCTGAAAAACTAAAGAGCATCGAAACCAATTCGCCTTTGCCTTATTTGCCTGAACCCGAAATAGAAACCGCAGACATTGAAACAGTAGTTGAAGAAGTGCCGCCACCCACAGATGAAGAGGAAGGTCAGATCACTTTAGACCTGTAACACTAGTTTTTCTTCTTGCGGAAGCGCATGTTTAAAAACTCCACTACTAACGAAAAAGCAATCGCAAAGTAGAGGTACCCTTTGGGAATGTTTCCGATGTGTTGCCCCATAACTTGCATATCGGCCAAATGCGCACCTTCTGCAATGAGCATAAAGCCAATCAAAATTAGAAATGAAAGGGCTAAAATCTGCAAAGAGGGATGTTTGTGTACAAAACGCGTCACGGGATGTGCAAATATCATCATGGCCAATATGGAAACCACAACTGCAATAATCATTATCCAAAGCGCACCGTCAATGCCACTTGTCATGCCAACGGCTGTTAATATGGAATCTACAGAGAAAACAGCATCAATAAGTATAATTTGAAGCAGTATGCGCCCCATGGTGTTGACTGCTTTATTGGCTACCGCTTTATCTTTTTCTCCTGCATGATCAATTTTTTCATGTATTTCCTTGGTACTCTTGTAGAGTAAGAACAAACCACCGGCAAATAACACCAGTGCTTGCCCATTGATCTCAGCACTTATTTGAGAGGTGTCTATCGAGAATAAACTGCTTTTCATGGCTATGACCCAAGTGATGGTAAACAGTAAGATGATGCGGAGTACCAGCGCAAGAATAAGTCCAATGTTCGTAGCTCGTGCTCGCTTTTCTTCCGGTAACTTGCCAACAACTATGGAAATGAATACAATATTATCAATTCCTAAAATGATTTCAAGGAATGTTAGTGTTAGTAGTGCCGACATGGCCTCTGGAGTGAAAAGAAAGTCCATCAGTTATTTATTTTGGTTACGGTACCACGTTGTTTGTTTTTGGTGTCTCCAACCAAATTATACTCAAATGTATATGTGTTTGAAGTAGTAGTCAAAATCTTCATATGTACAGATTTGGAGTCTTGATAGGAGAGAGGGTGTAGTTTTTTCACAATACACTCGCAGTCATTTAGCCAACGCACACTAGAGCTGTCCACACGATTGAGGTAATAATCTACTTCAATACTGTCATTTCTGACAAAATTTGTGGTGAGCGTATCGCCAAGTACTATTGAAGTAAAACTGAATTTTCCAGTCTTGAATTCAGTACAATTACGTTCAGGAGTGAAACAAGAAACACAGAAAAGCAATAGGGTAGTGATAAAAACATTCCTCATGCTTCAAAAATATCAATTTTTATTGAGGTAGGCACTGGAAGTACCGTCCTTGTAACACACAATTACGCGCTCAACATCTTTTGTGCTGGTCTCTATGTGACTTTTTTGCGCTTGAGCTGTACTTTTTGACTCAGGGCTAGCAGCTGTTACTTCAGGTTCTAAGGGAGTTACAGCCCTTTCTTCTTGGGTTGTTTCAAGGGTTGGCGGGCTTTTGGAGTCAATTCCTTTAAGTAGCCACTCGGAGGAGACGCTAGGGTAGGCGTGTAGTATTTTAAGAATAAAGTCTAAACTAGGTTTATTGCGCTCAGAAAGGATGTGCGAAATGGAAGATCGCTGCACACCAATAATGTCGGCAAAGGCGGCTGCACTTAGCTCGCTGTCGTGCATCAGTTGCTTAATTCGATCAACAATACTCATGTTTACAATTGTAAAATATTAAAATCAATCTATTGGTTTTAGCAAATATATAAAATAATAAAGACCTGTAAAAGCGAAAGTGTAACTTTATATTTTTTATACAACATACTTACTTACAGTATATAAGATGATATTTTTTTCTTATAAATTACTTTTGTAACATTTCACCTCGTTTATAGCCGTCTTTTGTTTACAATAATAAATTATACTTGTTTACAAATGGAAACTAATAAGCGTTTACATTTGCATACATGAATTCATTTCTACAGCAACAGCCGCTATTTAAAAGTCAAGTTTTGAAGGGGCGTTACGTTACGTATTCAAAAATTGAAGCTTTGCTCAGTGACTTTGATCTTACGCAAGTAGGTAGCAGCGCAAAAGGGCTCCCTATTAAGGCTCTAACAATAGGGAATGGCCCAATTAAGATACTGATGTGGTCACAAATGCACGGAAATGAAGCTACAAGTACCAAAGGGATTATGGATGTGATGTATTTCCTTAAAGTCAATGCTGCGTTTTTGGCTCCTTTTACCATACAGTTGATTCCCATGCTAAATCCAGATGGAGCAGCAGCTTACACCAGAGTTAATGCCAATGGCGTTGATTTGAACCGAGATGCCGAGCAGCAGTCACAGTCTGAAACCCATGCGCTTTTTGAGGTATACGAAGCATTTAAGCCTGATTATTGCTTTAATCTTCATGATCAAAGAACTCTATTTGGCGTGAATGGTGCGCCTTGTATGTTGTCGTATTTATCCCCGGCTGCTGATGCAGACAAATCGATAACCGAAGCCCGTAAACAGGCTATGGGGATCATTGGATACATGAACGAGAGCCTACAGCAACACCTATCCAATCAGGTGGGTCGTTATGACGACACGTATAACCCCAACTGTGTTGGCGATTGTTTTCAAGCCAAAGGAACACCGACAATATTATTTGAATGTGGACAATCTGGGGATGATTACGACAGGGAAGCAACACGAAAGTGGTTTTCTTTTTCAGTCGTAGAGGCTTTGCAATGTATAGCAAACAACTCATTTAAGCCTGCAGTTTATGACAGTATTCCAGAAGTTAAAAAGTCTTATGTAGATGTCTTAATACACCATGTACCCTATCACAACACCCAAATAAGCCTAGCCATACAGTATGAAGAAAAATTAATTTCAAATAGAATAGTCTTTGAGCCTACTTTGCACAACAAGGGTGATTTAGCTAAGCTTAATGCTCACAAAATCATTGACTTAAACAATTTCAAAGGCGTTAATTTTGATGATTTAGACGACAGCGCTATTATAAAAAAACTGTCAAAATTGTTAGAT
>JBDQNA010000100.1:0-4590 GCA_040261965.1 Flavobacteriaceae bacterium | reverse complement strand
TTCCTACATTTAGCCAATGGATTCAACGGCTTTAACCAAAGCACTTATCGACGCATTTCCTTTTACGCCCACTGGGGCGCAAGAAAAAGCACTACACACATTGTCCCTTTTTTTTGATAACGAATCAGAGAAGGCAGTGTTTGTATTAAAGGGTTTTGCTGGGACTGGAAAAACCACACTTATTGGGGCATTGGTGCAATCTATTGCGAAGTTAAAATACAAAACAGTGCTTATGGCGCCAACTGGGCGTGCTGCAAAAGTGATGGCCGCCTATGCGAATCGTCCGGCTTGCACCATTCACAAGCGGATTTATTTTACTCAGCAAGAGCGCCAAGGGAGCCTTAAATTCAAGCTTCAGAAAAATAAATTCAAGCGCACCCTTTTTTTGGTTGACGAAGCTTCTATGATTGCAAATCAACAGCAGCAGAGTAAACTCTTTGAAAATGGTTCCCTACTACAAGATCTGGTTGCATATGTACGTGCTGGTGAAAATTGCAAGCTGATGTTTGTGGGTGATACTGCCCAACTGCCACCCGTGCACACCAACCTAAGTCCAGCCTTGGATGCCCAAGTATTGTCTTTAGACTTTGACCTCGACCCCCAAGAAGTGGAGCTAGATGAGGTGGTACGCCAAGCAAAAGATTCGGGAATTTTATTTAATGCCACTAGAATTAGACAGCAATTACACAACCAGTACACCGACAAATTTCAGTTTATTTTATCCAAATTCCCAGATATTATCAGGTTGCAAGATGGTTATGAAATTCAAGATGCTCTTGAAACCTCTTTTCGTGAAGTGGGTCGAGAAGAAACCGCCTGCATAGTACGCTCAAACAAACGTGCTAATGGGTATAATCAACAAATACGCGCTGAAATTTTGGGCAAAGAACCCGATTTGGCTACTGGGGATTTACTTATGGTGGTCAAGAATAATTATCACTGGCTGTCTCCTACTTCAGGGCCGGGCTTTATTGCCAATGGCGATACGGTTGAAGTACTCAAAATTAAGGCCATTAAGGAGCTCTATGATTTTAGGTTTGCTGAAGTGAGCGTGCGAATGTTAGACTATCCAGACGAAGAACCTTTCGATACCGTTTTTTTACTTGATACACTTGCCTCTGAAACCCATGCCCTTTCTTTTGAAGAAAACACAAAGCTTTATCAAGCCGTTAGAGAAGATTATGCGCACCTACCACAATACAAGCAGTATTTGAATGTTAAAAAGAATCCCTTTTTTAATGCACTACAAGTCAAGTATGCCTACGCCTTTACTTGTCATAAAGCACAAGGCGGGCAATGGAAGCGCGTATTGGTGGAAAAGCCCTACTTGCCCGACGGTCTTAACGCAGGGTTTTTTAGATGGCTCTATACGGCTGTTACACGCGCATCAGAAAAATTGTTCTTGGTTGGATTTGATGACACCTTCTTTGATGCGGAATGATTTGATTACTTTTGCATCATGCGTATAATAGCAGTCATTCCCGCCCGTTACGAGGCACAACGCTTTCCAGGTAAACTTTTGGCCGATTTGGCAGGTAAAACTGTGTTGCAACGGACTTATGAAGCCGTACAACAGACCAAGCTCTTTGACGAGGTGTGGGTCGCTACAGATTCAGATGCCATATCAACCCATATCACAAGCATAGGGGGAAAGGTTTATCACAGTCAGTTGATACATGAGTGTGGTAGCAACCGCGTTGCTGAATGTGCCAGTCAGTTGGATGCTGACGTAATTATTAACGTACAAGGTGATGAACCTTTTATTTCCCCTCAAGCTCTTTCAGATTTGATAACGGCTTTTGAGGAAGATATTGAAGCTAAGATTGATTTGGCTTCGCTCATGATCCCCGTACACAGCAAGGCTGATTTGGAAAATCCAAATGTGGTTAAGGTAGTATCTGATAAACAGGGCAGGGCACTTTATTTTTCTCGAGCACCAATTCCGTTTATGCGAGCCGAAGGGCAAGCATTTCGTCATGTGGGGATCTATGCTTTTCGCAGGGCAGCCTTATTGGATTTTTATGCCCAAGCGCCAACGCCACTCGAACAGGCAGAAAAGATTGAAGCTATACGCTACTTGGAAATGGGCAAGGTGATGCAAATGCTAGAAACGGATTTTGTGGGTGTGGGAATAGATACGCCTGAGGACTTGGTCAAAGCCAACTCATTACTCACCTAAAACCATGGTGTGATAGACGTTTTGTACATCGTCGTCTTCCTCTAACTTTTCAAGTAGCTTTTCTACTTCTTCAACTGCCTCACCAGATAGGGTAGTGGTAGTAGTAGGTATACGCTCAAAGCCTGAAGACAGGATTTCAATCTCACGTTTTTCCAGTTCTTTTTGAATGGCACCAAAGCTTTCAAAAGGCGCGTAGAGCAATATGCCATCTTCGTCTACAAAAACTTCGTCTACGCCAAAGTCAATAAATTCCAATTCCAACTCCTCAGCGTCTAAACCCTCGGTAGGTATGCGGAAATTACAAGTGTGGTCAAACATGAATTCTACAGAACCGGAGGTTCCCAAATTGCCATTACATTTATTAAAGTAGCTACGGACATTGGCTACGGTGCGGTTGTTGTTATCTGTGGCAGTTTCTACCAATACGGCTATTCCGTGTGGCGCATAGCCTTCAAATAGGACTTCTTTGTAGTTCTCTGTGCTTTTGTCTGAGGCCCGTTTGATAGCACGCTCAATATTGTCCTTGGGCATGTTGACTGCCTTTGCGTTTTGAATTACCGCTCGTAGTCGTGAATTGCTCTCTGGATGTGGTCCACCCTCTTTTACGGCCATGACAATATCTTTACCAATCCGCGTAAAGGTCTTGGCCATAGCTGACCAGCGTTTCATCTTACGTGCTTTGCGAAATTCAAATGCCCTTCCCATAAATTCGTTTTGGTAAAGATATAAAAGCCAATAGTGTTTGGCAAAAGGAATACTGGTCTGGTGCAAGATGCTTGTACCCTTATTTTATGTCACACAAACGCCTTATGCTATAGGCCAAACCAGCAAATACAAGCGTAATAAAGAGTAGGGTAATGACATTCCCGCCTTTGCAAAGCAACATAGACCATGATTCGGTTTCATGATCCATCCATCCTAGCCATAGAGCTAAACTAATAGAAATGAGCCAAATAATAAAATGTTTCTTCATTGCTTCCCTGGGCTTATCACACCCAAGCAGTTTTGTACAACAGCTTCTGAAGTATAACGCAAATGTTTGGGTAACAGGTTGTATTTGGGAAGTACCGCTATATACCGGTCAATATTACTGGCATAAACGTGCGTATAGCAGGGTTTCTTGGACAATTTTAATCCATCCACCAGTTGGGCTATGAACTCATCGTGATGAATCAAATCATCGCTGCCCAAATGAAAAATACCCCATAAATTTCTGTTGATGATATAATGCAATTGTTGAGTTACAAAATAAGCTGCCGCAACATTAATGACCGAGTTAGGGAAAATCTCATAAGGGGTTTGATTTTCAATAGCTGTTTTTAGTGCTAATAAGCGGGGTGCACCCGCACCAAAGACCATGGGCAAACGCGCAATGGTCCAACTGAAAGGGGGCATGCGCATGAGCTTGTTTTCAATTTTAATTTTCCCCTTGCCATAGGTACTCTCAGAAAAAGTTTTGTCGTGCTCATAACTTGGGTAATGCCTAAAACTATCAAACACATTGGCCGCCGATAAAAAAATCAAACGAGCCTGTTGCTGCACCACATAGTCGATTAGCATATCATGGGCTACAAACTGTCCCGCATCTTCGCCTCTAAGTGCCGAAATGATTAGGTCGGGTTTTATGCTTTTTAGTAATTCGGTGGGGGAATCTTCTCTAAAGTCATACTCAAAATAACGTTTGTTTTTACCGTAACCCAATTGGTTGCAATAGGTAGCGTATACATTAAAGTAAGGGTGTAACTCTTTGTATAAAGCACGCCCCAGAAAGCCACTTCCGCCAATGATGAGGATGCGTTTCATATTAGGTGATAAAAGGAAGACGGCTTATGCACGCCTTTATATTTTTCTCACGTATGGGCACAAAGATTTCTGTACCTATCTTGGCGTATGCCCTGTTTATATATCCCATGCCAATACCCAAATTTAACGAAGGTGAAGATGTCCCAGAAGTAACCTCACCAATAGTGTTTCCATCGGCATCAATGAGCGCATACCCTTGTCGGGGAATGCCACGGTCTATCATACTGAGGCCAATTCGTATTTGGGCGGTGCCTACTGCTTTGTCTTTTTTTATATGCAAGTCGCCCACAAAAGATTTCTTAAAATCGGTACACCAAGCCAAACCCGCAGCTATGGGTGAAATGCTATCACTCAATTCGTGACCATATAGGCAGTAGCCCATTTCAAGACGCAAGGTGTCTCTTGCTGCCAGGCCAATGGGTTGGATATTAAGTGCTTGGCCTTCATGTAATAAGGCTTCCCATACTTGTATGGCAGCTGCTGTTGGAACGTATAGCTCCACGCCCCCAGCACCTGTATATCCAGTAGTGGCGACAAGCACACCCGCAACAGTTGCTACTGAAGTTTCTATTATTGAAAAGTTTTTTTGTTTGGCTGTATCTAATACA